>NZ_RBLT01000139.1:0-934 GCF_003989315.1 Microbacterium sp. HSID17254 | reverse complement strand
ACAGCCCGTCGAGGATCCGGACCTGGATCGCCTCGTAGGTGATCCAGTCCCACATCCGGCTGGTGAACTGGCCGGCGTCCCAGAAGCGGTAGAGGACGAACGCGAGGGCCGCCACGATCACCGTGACGCCGACGACGCCGATCCCGCGGGAGCGGCTGCCGGCCGCCGGTCCCGGGAGGTCGTAGAGGACCGGAACTAGCGGGCCACCCCCCACGGGGAGGCGAGACGGCGCACCAGCCCGGTCAGCGGGGCCACCAGGATCACGAAGATCAGCGCCACCCACACCAGCCCGACGAGCACGTTGTAGCCGCGCTCGGAGAGGTTCTGGTAGATGCCGCCGGCCTGGAACACCGAGAAGCCGGACGCGATCGTGGTGTTCTTCAGCAGCGCGATCTGGATGTTCGTCATCGGCGGGACGGTGGCGCGCACCGCCTGCCGGAGCACCACCTGACCGGGGGTCTGGGTGAAGGTGAAGCCCAGCGCTCGCGAGGCCTCGGCCTGCCCGACCGGGACCGTGTTGATGCCCGACCGCACGACCTCGCACACGAACGCGGCCGTGTAGAGGATCAGGCCGACGCTCGCCAGCGCGAAGAAGCCGAGCTGGACTAGCTCGAGGCGGGGGTAGGCCAACGCGAAGACGAACAGCACCAGCGTCAGCGGGGTGTTGCGAAGGATCGTCACGTAGCCGGTGCCGAAGGCACGCAGCGCGGGGACGGGGCTGACCCGCATGCCCGCCACCAGCGTGCCGAGCAGCAGCGACCCGATCGCGGCGACGACGAAGAGGCCGATCGTGCCGGCGAACCCGCCGACGTAGAGGTTGAGGTTGTCCAGCAGGACATCCACCGGGCGGCCCTCCTTTCTCTGGTCCCGACTGTTCTGGACCCGATGCGGCCCGGCCGGGTGTGTACGCGGGCACCGCCACGCCGGGCCGCGG
>NZ_RBLT01000138.1:0-936 GCF_003989315.1 Microbacterium sp. HSID17254 | reverse complement strand
GGGGGTGACGCCGTCGAGGGACGGCTGCGCGGCGGAGGCGGCGGGGCCCTGCCAGGGGACGCCGAGCTCGGCCATGCGCTTCCGGGCCTCGTCTGATGCGGACCGCAGCTCGGAGTCCGCGGCCCGAAGGGCAGCTGCGGCATCGACGACCGCCGTCGAGCCGGGTTTGCCGACGACCCAGTCGTACTTCTCCCGGAGGGTCTTGGCGGCGAAGTTGAACTGTTGGTGGAAGGCCATCACGAGCCGCCTGTGGCCCTCGGTCCGAACGTCACCTCGATATCGATCTCATTCAACTGGTACGACTCTGCGACGAGACGAAGGTTGCGGACCGCTTGCTCGAGTTCGTCCTGGTGTGCTGCGTGGACCTCGAGGATGTACTGGAACTTGTGGTCGAACGCCGGAGTGGCGAGATCTGAGATGGGATCGGTTCCACATCGCTCGCCCCGCTGGGTACGTGCACTGATCAGGGCTGATCGAATGTCGTCGACCGGGCGATTCAGGGCTTCGACGACCTGCAGAACAGTGGCGGGAAGGACCTGGCTCAGCAGGCTGTAATCAGTCGGCGAGGAAGCGGGGGGTCCGAGAGACGTGGGCCAACGCTAGAGCCGTCGCGTACCCACGCCGCCGGTTCGGCCGACGCTATTCACGCACGCGAACCGCCCGGTCGACGCCGCATCAGCGCCCAGTGAGTTCCATCAGCACCGCGTTGGCCAGCTTCCGAGAGCGGTCACACAGGGCGCTGTCCGTCAGACCTTCGCCGCGGAGATTGGTCGACAGAGCTTGGGACTGTGTCCGGACCGAGGCGTCGTCGGCGATGTCCACGACGATGTCGCACCCCGGGAGGGTGGCGGAGGAGTCGGACGACCGCACCGCTCCGTACCCGGCCAGTGATTCGAGTTCTGCCCCCGGTGCCCGGGCAAGATCGGCTGCGGGAAT
>NZ_RBLT01000137.1:0-938 GCF_003989315.1 Microbacterium sp. HSID17254 | reverse complement strand
TCCCTCTACGAGATCAGCACGCGTGTGGAGGAGAAGATCGACACCGTCGACGGCAAGGTCGACGGGCTCACCGTCGCTGTCGAGCAGCGACTGACCGGCGCCGAGCACCGCATCGACACCGTCTCCGAACGCATCACCGCGTTGAGCCAACGCCTCGACGCCAGCCAGACCATGCTGGAACAGATCCTCGCTCGCCTCGACCGCAGCTGACCGGGTCCTCTGGCCAAGCGCACGACCATCGACTCGCGCCGGCAGCCGTGTCCAGCGCTCACCGACCGATCCCGGCCGGCGGCGCCTGCCTCGCCGGGGCTCACCCACCGGAGGACCAGACCGGTAGGCGCACACGGCACCGGCCGCCTCCGCCGCGGTCTGAGAATCGCGCGCCCGTCTTCTGCGCCCCTGGGAACGCGCTACCATCATCGAGTGTCTCAGCAGGATCACCGCGCGCACGGCGCCCCCTCACCGGACGCCGACGGCCGCGCGGCGGCGGTCGTGTCCCGGATGGTCTCGCGCCATGGCGCCCCGTCGCTGGAGCACTACCGCGCGATCTACGCCGACCTGGGCCTGGACTGGCCCGGAGACGCCGAGATCCGCCGGACCCTGCCCGTCGACGACGCTGCCTGAACACGGCATGACCCACGCGTGATCGGCGGCAAGGTCCTCGACGCCTCCGCCCTGGCCGCCCTCGTCCGCGGCCACCTCCGCGCGGCGGCATGGATCCCGAACCCCCGCCAGCGCGGGATCCCGCTCCACCTCCCCCCCCTCGCCCTGACCGAGGCCCGCGCAGTCCTCCCCGAGCCCGCCCCACCGCGGGCCGCACCCCTCCGCCGCCCCTCGGCCATGCTGAGCGACCTCGACCTCGCCCGTCCCCCCGCGGTCGCAACCCCCCTCGACACCGCCGATGCCTCGGCCCAACTCCACCGCCACCGCCGCCCCCC
>NZ_RBLT01000136.1:0-939 GCF_003989315.1 Microbacterium sp. HSID17254 | reverse complement strand
TCGCCTTCCCGTGCGCGGCGTGGATCTGCTCGACCCGCGCCATGGTGCGCAGGTCGGCGACGTGCCGGATGGAGTAGGGACAGTGCGCGTTGGCCGGCGTCGACAGCGAACCGGTCGGGGACCCCGACAGCTCGTTGCCCATCGCCTGGTCGGCGTGGCGGTTCTCCCGGTCCCGGGTGATGATCGCGTTGTCCGACGGCCACCAGTGCCAGCCCAGATCGCGCGACGCCTTCGCGTACTTGAGCCCGAGCTTGCCGGGCAGCACCTCCGGGTCCCGCACCGCCTGCTTGCGGTCCGGGTAGGACGGGTCGCCTATCCGGCCGGAGATGCCGTAGATCTCGTCGTTCTCGTCGTAGAACGGGGCGAGGTCCTCGTAGCTGATCGGCCAGTCGATCGTGCCCTCGAGCCCGTGCTCGGTGCCCTTGCGGAAGTCGACGGGCTTGTAGCGCGGCCAGTGGCCGGCGTAGTGCATCGTCGAGCCGCCGACGTTGTTCATCATGTAGGGCGTGGTGACCCCGGTGACCGGGTAGTCCTCGGGCAGCTGGCGCACGTTGGGGTCGTACGCCCAGCCGCGCTGCTTCTCGAGCTCCCACTCGTCGTGGTAGTGCGGGTGGTCCTGGGGCGTGACCCAGGGGCCCTGCTCGAGGCACACCACCTTCACGCCGGCCTTGGCCAGCTTCAGCGCGATCCCGGCCCCGCCGGGGCCGGCACCGATGATCAGGACGTCGGTCTCGGTGTAGGCAGCCATGACGTGCCTCCTCACTTGGTCCAGGACAGCTGGGACAGGTCGACGCGCACCACGTCGTCGGTCTCGAGGTAGGAGCCGTTCTCCTGGGCCTGGGTCAGCAGGTCCTCGTCCCAGGGCTCGGTGGTCTGCAGGTAGCCGTAGGGCAGCGGCGGACCGTGGTAGTCGCGCCCGGCGGGCAGGTTGCGGTTGAT
>NZ_RBLT01000135.1:0-943 GCF_003989315.1 Microbacterium sp. HSID17254 | reverse complement strand
AGCTGGCGCGGCATGCGCCCGGCCCTCGAACCGGACGCCCTCGATCCGGCGTGCCCGTACGTATCGCGCTCCCCGCCGGGACGCTCCACCGGCCAGATCCCAGAAGCCGTGTCCGGTCCCCTCAGGCCGGCACACGACCCGCTCGTGGTCGGTCACATAGCCCGTCAGGTCGGGCTCGATCAGCTCCGCGGACTCGGAACCGACCTCGCCAAGATGCGACCACCGGCCCCCGATGCCGCTAGCCACGGTACCCAGCAGCGCGCCCTGGTAGCCGCTCACGATCGCAGGGGCGGCGGCCCAGACCGCGGCCAGATCCACCGGCCACTCATGGCCGACGAGATCGACCACGGTGCGGGCCAGGAGCAGGTGGTGGTGCGGCCGCGCGACGTCACCCAGCACGCGCCCGTCGCGGGCCGCGACCAGGAGGTGCGTCACCGTGGCGAGAGGGATGGCGCCAGCCTCGAACGCACCGACGGACGTGCGCGAGGCCCGGAACCTCGTGTGGCGCCCGACCTTGAGCAGGGCAGCGCCTGAGAGGTAGTCGAGCGCTGCCGCCAGGCCGGTGTCGTGCGCGTGCTCCACCGCGTCGGCGAGATCGCGGTGACCACCCCGGAGTGCCTCCGTGTGAAGGATGCCGACCGTCCGTGGTGCTGCCAGATACAGCTCCACGCTGTCCGCGGGTACGTGATCCGGAGTGGTGAACTGTGATCGGGAGAGCGCGGCAGAGGTGTCGACCACGGCGCACCTCTCTTCCCCGTCACAGAGCATCGGTGAGCAAGGGTAGCGCAGGTTTCGGCCGGGAAATGGGCGCAGAACGGCTGATGGGCGGCCCGTAGAGGACCGCCCATCAGCCAAGAGAGTGTGTCGACCGAGCTACTAGGGCAGCGGAGCCGGGAGCCACGCCTCGGTAGGCGTTTCCTGCCGGCGGGCGCGCCGAGCCAGA
>NZ_RBLT01000134.1:0-952 GCF_003989315.1 Microbacterium sp. HSID17254 | reverse complement strand
AGTTCAGCCCGCGGGCACCGAACGGGGCCACCAGGTGCGCCGCGTCGCCCGCCAGCAGGACCCGGCCGCACCGCATCCGGTCCACCACGCGCGAGTGGAACCGGTAGACCGAGGACCAGACCACCTGGTGGTCGACGTCGCCGATGACCGCGCGGATCCGGGCGTCCAGCGCGCCGGACGCGGTCTCGGCGTCGAGGTCGTACCCGGCGGGGACCTGCCAGTCGATCCGGAACGTCGAGTCCGGGCAGGGGTGGACCAGCACCTGGCGGCCCGGGTTCGCGGCCGGGTCGACGTGGAAGCGGCGCTCGGCGGCCCACCCCGGGAGGTCGGCACGGACGTCGCAGATCAGGAAGAGGTCGTCGAAGCTGGCGCCCTCGAAGGTGACCCCGAGCAACCCGCGCAGCGCGTCGCCACGGGCACCGGCACAGACCACCAGGAAGCTCCCCGCGACCCGCGCACCCCCGTCGACGGTGACCGTGACACCGTCGACGGCCTGCTCGACGCCGACGACGTCCTGCCCCCCGCGCAGGTCCACCAGTGCCTCGTCCGCGCGCCGCTCGTCGAGGCTCTGCTCGGTCCGGGCCTGCGAGAGGTTCACGAACGGCGGGACCGCGGGCCGCCCCGGCTCGGCGACGCTGTGGGCGAACAGCCGGGTGTCGCGGTGGAAGGTGCGCGCGGTGGTCCAGGTGACCTCCACGTCGGCGATGCGGCGCCCGGCGCCGACGGACTGCCACACGGCGAGGACGGGGGGCGGGCGGCAGATCGCATTGGACCCGACCCGGTCGCGTGCCTGGGGGAGGTCCAGCACGGCCGGGGGGGCGCCGTGGCGGGCCAGCAGCAACGCGGTGGTGTGCCCGACCGGCCCGGCACCAAGCAACAGGACGGGCGGCGACGGGCAGGGCGGCGCGGTGGACGTCGAGACGGGGCCCCTCCCTCGCCGGTCCCTCATCCC
>NZ_RBLT01000133.1:0-952 GCF_003989315.1 Microbacterium sp. HSID17254 | reverse complement strand
GCGGCGAGCACCTGGGTGGCGAGCGGCGGCTTCGGCAGGCCCAGGACACGTCCGCCGACGGGGTGCGGCCGGATCGGGGCGAGGGCACCGATCGTGCGGGACATCCCGGTGCCGGCCGGGCCGAGCAGGACATGGCCGGGACGGCCCGAGGACAGCGTCGCGATCACTGCGTCGACCGGGTCGCCGACGAGACCAGCAGCGATGAGCTCGACGCGAGCCAGCTCCAGCTCCGGGCCGGCGAGCGCCGGGGCCCCGGCCTCGCGGGCCCTCGCGACGATCCCGGACTCGACGGTCAGCTGCCGTGCGGTCGTCCAACGCTCGAAGTTGTGCTGCCGGTAGCGGCTGTGGCCGTCGTCGCGACGCAGCGCCTCCGGGACCGGGGCCGGGTCCGGCGGGGAGGTCAGCACGACGCCGTACTCCGAGGGGTTGTCGAGGACCTCGCGCGCGAGATCCTCGGCCCCCTCCTCGAGGTGCGGGGTCCGCAGAAGCTCGTCGTTCACCGCGCGCACGAGGTTCCCGACCTGCCAGGTGGAGTGGCGCAGCTCGACTGCAGCAACCGCGGCGTGGCGCACTTCCTGCTTGGTTCGGTCGGCGTATCCGTGCTGGTCGGGGTGCCCGTGCCGCTGCACGAGCGCGGCCTGCTGGCCGACCGCGCGCAGACTCTGACGCAGCTCGCCGCGCACTCCGTTGACCCAGTTGTCGATCGGCTGACGAGGGGCCACCTCGTAGTTCTTCGCGGCCCGGGTCGGCCGCCATGCCACCCGGTCCATCTCCTTGCGCTCGGCCGGGCTGGGCTCCCGCCCGTAGCGCTCGACGAAGGTCTCCGACGCGCTCCGGACCGCCCCGGCGATCTGCTCTCGCCGGCTCGACGCCTTCGCGCAAAGCCGCTGGTCTACCCCCATGATCTCGGTCGCCTTGCCGTCGGGCCGCAGGGCGAACACCACACCGTTGC
>NZ_RBLT01000132.1:0-955 GCF_003989315.1 Microbacterium sp. HSID17254 | reverse complement strand
GGGCTCAGCCACTGACGGCGCAGCAACGTCCACCGCGCTCGGGGCGCCCTGTGCCACCTCCATGGTGAACCCGCAGTACTCACTGCCCCGTGTCGGGGCGCGTCATGCCACAGCGCAGCCGTTCCGGGGTTAGTTGGCGGCGTCCCGACCGGGGTCAGTTGCAAGAGACCGTTGACAGCGTTTGCGACGGCGAGTGTTCAGCGCTCCCATCCGAACGCCTCCCACTCCACACCGCTACGAATCTGACTGGACTGCCCAGTCCTCGCAGCGCCCCTTTGCAGACCACCTTTGCGGCCGCGGGCGGTTTGGATGGCGCAGAAGGTCTGGTCGTAGGCCTTCGGGCCCTGTCGCCAGAGCCGGGACCGGGTCAGGATCCAGCGGCTGATCGAGTCCGCGATCGCCCGGACCTCCGCTGCAGGGAGCGGGTCGCTGAAGGCCTGGTTGCGCTCGGCGGCTCCGGCGCGGATCGCGGCTTCGAGCCCGGCGGGGTCGCCGAAGTGGTGACGGACCTCCCGGTAGGCCCAGCGACGGGCGGTGGTGAACAACGCGCAGTTCCGGCCCGGCCCGGCTGGGTCGAGCAGATGGGCCTTGCGGCGCATCCAGCCCGGCTCGGGCATCGACCCCGACCCCGCCAGGGGCGCGTGGAGCTCGTCGAGGCTGTAGCGGTGATAGTGCACGTGGTGGGCGTTCCAGCGCGGGTGGAACGGGTTCTTCGTCAGCAGCCCGCCGTAGTCCCGATCTCCACCCGTGGCGCGGCGGAGCCCTTCCAGGACCGAGGTCAGGTAGCCCAGCGGCTTGAGCCGGGCGTAGTCGGTCGTGGTCACCGGCTCGGCCAGCACCCACCCGAGGTGCGCTCGACCGGTCAGCGGGTTCTCCACGATCAGGTTCGGCATCGCGTGACTGCCCCACGCCGACAGGCCGCGCCGCTCAGCGTCGGGCTCGTCGCCGTCGATCA
>NZ_RBLT01000131.1:0-962 GCF_003989315.1 Microbacterium sp. HSID17254 | reverse complement strand
GCCCCCCTTTCTCCGCCTTCCCCTTCCCCCCCCCCTCCCCCCCCTCCCCCCTCCCCCCCTTCTCCCCCTCCCCTTCCCCCTCCTTCCCCCCCTCCCCCTCCCCCCCCCCCTCCCCCCCTCCCTCCCCCCCCCCCTCCCTCCCCCCCCTCCCCCCCCCCTCCCCTCCCCCCTCCCCCCCCCCCCCCCCCTCCCCCCTCCCCCCCTCCCCCCCCCCTCCCCTCCCCCCCCCTCCCCCCCCCCCTCCCCCCCCCCCCCCCCCCCCCACCCCCCCCCCCCCCCCTCCCCCCCCTCCTCCCCCCCCCCCCCCCCCTCCCCCCCCCCTCCCCCCCCCCCCCCCCCCTCCCCCTCCCCCCCCCCCCTCCCCCCCCCCCCCCCCCCCCCTCTCCTCCCCCCCCCCCCCCCCCTCCCCCCTCCCCCCCCTCCCCCTCCCCCCCCCCCTCCCCCCCCTCCCCCCTCCCCCCCCCCCCCCCCCCCCCCCTCCCCCTCCCCCCCCCCCCCCCCCTCCCCCCCCCCCCCCCTCCCCCCTCCCCCCCTCCCCCCCCCCCCCGCCCCCCCCCCCCCCCGCCCCCCCCCCCCCCCCCCCCCTCTCCTCCCCCCCCCCCCCCCCCCCCCCCTTCCCCCCCCCCCCCCCCCCCCTCTCCTCCCCCCCCCCCCCCCCCTCCCTCCCCTCCCCCCCCCCCCTCCCCCCCCCCCTCCCCCCCCCCTCCCCCCCCCCCCTCCCCCCCCCCTCCCCCCCCCCCCCCTCCCCCTCCCCCCCCCCCCCCCTCCCCCCTCCCCCCCCCCCCCCCCCTCCCCCCCCTCCCCCCTCCCCCCCCCCCCCCCCCCCCCTCTCCCCCCCCCCCCCCCCCCCCCCCCCCCCCTCCCCCCCCCCCCCCTCCCCCCCCTCCCCCCCCCCCCCCCCCCCCCCCCCCCCCCCCCCCCCCCCCCCCCCCCCCCCCCCCCCCCCCCCCCCCCCCCCCCCC
>NZ_RBLT01000130.1:0-966 GCF_003989315.1 Microbacterium sp. HSID17254 | reverse complement strand
GGGCGGGCGCGCCGTCGCCTGCGCCGGCAGCGTGACCGACGACGGTTTCGCGGAGCGGTTCGTCGGCGCGGGCGTCGACGAGTTCGGCGGGCTGGACATCGTGGTCAACAACGCCGGATACACGTGGGACTCGGTCGTGCAGAAGATGACCGACGAGCAGTGGGGCGCCGTCCTCGACGTGCACCTCACGGCCCCGTTCCGGATCCTGCGCGCCGCCCAGCCGGTGATCTCCGGGCTGGTCAAGCAGGCGAGGGCAGCCGGTGCGCCGGTGCCGTGCCGCAAGGTCGTCAACATCTCCTCGGTCGCCGGGCTCGGCGGCAACGTCGGGCAGGCCAACTACTCCGCGGCCAAGGCGGGTGTCACCGGGCTGACCAAGGCGCTGGCCAAGGAGTGGGGCCGCTACAACGTCACCGTCAACACCGTCGCGTTCGGACTGATCCGCACCCGGCTCACCGAGAGCCCGGCCGGCGGGAACGGCACCATCGACGTCGACGGCCGTGAGATCGCCGTCGGCGTCAACCCCGACCTGCTCGCGGCGATGGAGCACTCGATCCCGCTCGGGCGAGCAGGCACCCCGGCCGAGGCCGCAGGCGCGGTGTACCTGCTCTGCCGGCCCGAGTCCGACTACGTCCGCGCCCAGACCCTGGTCTGGTCCGGCGGCCTGGCGATCTGATGACGCCGTCCCTCAGCGCGGAGGGGAGGACCATGACCGAAACCGAGGTGACCGGGGTGATCGACGGTGACCGCCGCGTCTCGCACGACGAGCTGGCCGGCCGGGTCGCGCGGGCGGCCACCGTCCTGGACCGGTACGGCGTGGGGCCCGGCACGACCGTCGCGATCATGCTGCGCAACGACATCGGGTACCTGGCGGCCACCTACGCCGTCCAGGCCCTCGGCGCCGTGCCGGTACCGGTCAACTGGCACTACCGTGGCGACGAGGTCGCCGACATCCTGACCGACTGCGCC
>NZ_RBLT01000012.1:0-103922 GCF_003989315.1 Microbacterium sp. HSID17254 | reverse complement strand
CCGCGATCCCGCCGGCGGCGATGACGGGCACGTCGACGGCGTCCACGACCTGCGGCACGAGCGCGACGGTTCCCACGAGCGACTCGGCCGCGGGGCGGAGGAACGACACCCGGTGCCCGGCCGCCTCGGCTCCCGAGGCGACGACCGCATCGACTCCGGCCTCGGCGAGCGCGACGGCCTCCGCGACGGTGGTGGCGGTGCCCACGACGCGGATGCCGCGGTCGCGGGCTTCGGCGACGAGAGCGGCGGACGGCACCCCGAACACCACGCTCAGCACGGCCGGAGCGACCTCCCACACCGCGTCGAGCTGTTCGTCGAGCTCGGGGACGTAGCGCTCGGGCCGGGCCGGCACCGGAACCCCGACGGCCTCGTAGAACGGCTCCAGCGCCTGGGCGAAGACCGCGTGCTGCGGGTTCGGCGCGACCTCATCCCCCAGGGGCAGCCAGATGTTCAGGGCGAACGGACGGTCGGTGGCGCGGTGCAGTTCGGCTCCGACAGCGCGGATCCGGTCGCCGTCGTACCCGTACAGCCCGTACGACCCCAGCCCGCCGGCCGCGCTCACCGCCGCCGTCAGCGCCACCGACGAGCTCCCCCCGAACGGTCCCAGCACGATCGGATGCTCGACTCCCAGAAGTTCTGTCGCCATACCCCGACCGTACGCCCTTCGAATCGCCTGAATGGCTCCATCGGCGGCCCGGATACAGCAATTCAGGCGATTCGAACGGGGTAAGCTCGCGGCATGAGCGAGTGGTTCGGGCAGATGCTCGGCTTCGTCGCGGCCGCGATCGGTCTCGTGACGGTGCCGGATGCCGCCGCGCTCGGCCTCGCGATCGCGCTGCTCGCCGTCACGGTCCTCACGCTCGCGCTCGTGCTGAGCGTGCGGCACCAGACCTCCGCCGATGCCCCGCACCCGCTGCGGGCGATCGATGTCGGAACGCTCCTGCCTCAGAGCGATCCGGATGCCGCAGGACACCCTCGTCCGCGAGCGCCGGGAGTCGCGACCGCCGCGTAGTCCGTCCGACCGGGACCGCGCGGCCTTCGCCGACCCCTCCCGACCTCATCGAACGGACCTTCCCGTGGACATCTTCGCCTTCCCTCCCCTCGCTGCGCTCCTGGACGCCGCCTACGGTGCCCTGAACGGCCTCTCCACCCTTCTCGAACTCCTCGCCGGCCCCTCCGCCGCCGCCCTCGCCGTAGTCCTGGTGACCCTCCTCGTGCGCGCCCTCCTCATCCCCGTCGGCATCTCCCAGGCCCGAGCCGAGCAGACCAGGGCCCGCCTCGCCCCGAAGCTGCGCGCGCTGCAGCAGCGCCACCGGAAGAACCCGGAGCGCCTGCAGCAGGAGATGATGGCGCTCTACCGCGCCGAGAACACCTCGCCCTTCGCCGGGATGCTGCCCGTGCTGGCGCAGGCACCGGTCGTCGGCCTGCTCTACACGCTGTTCCTGCGACCGGAGATCGCCGGACACCCGAACGAGCTGCTCACCCACGACCTCTTCGGCGCCCCGCTCGGCACGAGCCTAGTGTCGGCCCTGTTCGGCGGCACCGCGACCCCGGCGACGTTCGCGGTCTTCGGCGTGCTGCTGGCCGTGATGATCGCCGTCGCCGAGGTCACCCGGCGGGTGTTCCGACCGGCCCCCGTCGAGGGCGACGACTCTCCACTCAGCTCCCCCGGCATGCTCCGGATGATGGCCGCGCTGCACTACCTCACCGCGGTCTTCGCGGCCTTCGTCCCCCTCGCCGCCGCGCTCTACCTCACGGTCACGGTGGTGTGGACCCTCGTGCAGCGGGTGATGCTGCGCCGCCGTTACCCGCTGCCGCAGCCGGTGGCCGTCCGGGCATGAGAGCCGCCCGACCGGAGGGGCGTCAGTCGGGAAGCGGGATCGGCGCGGTGAACGGTCCCGCGGGGCCGTCGCCCCTCCGGTCGCGGCGCACGCCCAGCGTCGTCCCGACGCTCGCGGCGATCACGAGCGCCACCGCGAGCAGCCGCAGCGGCGTGGCGTCCTGTCCGAGGATGAGCCACCCGGCGAGGGTCGCGAACGCGGGCTCCAGGCTCAGCAGCACGCCGAACACCCGCTGTGGGAGCCGGCGGAGCGCCGCGAGCTCGAAGCTGTACGGGATCACGGACGACAGCACCGCGGTGACCGCCGCGAGCAGGAGGAGCTGCGGATCCAGCGCCACCGTCGCCGCCGCGGGCACGCCCACGGGGATGAGGAGCACCGCCGCGACGACGAGTCCCATCGCGAGACCGCTGCTGCCGGGGATGAGGGCGCCGACGCGCGCGCTCATCCGGATGTACATGACCCAGAATCCGGCCGCGATGAGGATGAAGACGACGCCCAGCGGATCGAGGGGCTCGGCGCCGACGAGGCCGTCGACGCCGAGCAGCGCCATGCCCAGCAGGGCCACGCCCACCCAGACCGCGTCGGCGAGACGGCGGGTCAGCACGGCGGCGAGCACGAGCGGCCCGAGGAACTCGATGGCCACGGCGGGCCCCAGGGGGATGCGGTCGATCGCCGCGTAGAAGAACCCGTTCATCGCGGCCAGGGACACCCCGAACAGCACGGCGGCGAGCCACTGCGACCGGGTCCAGGCGCGGGGCCGCGGGCGCACGATGACGACCAGCAGCAGCGCGGCGATCGCGACGCGGAGCGACGTCACGCCCCACGGCCCGAGGACGGGGAAGAGCTGCGCGGCCACGGCGGCGCCGAACGGCAGCGAGAGGCAGGATCCGATGACGAGCGCGACGCCCATGAGGGGGCCGGATGCCGCGGGTCTCTGCACCAGACAAGCTTAGGCGGCGGGGCCCTGCCTCCCCGCCGCCTGCGCCGTCCTCGCGCGGATCAGAGCGGCTTGCCACCCGTCACCGCGAGCACCGCGCCGGATACGTACGACGACTCCGCCGAGGCGAGGTACACGTAGGCACCGGCGAGTTCTGCGGGCTGCCCCGCGCGTCCGAGCGGGGTGTCCTGTCCGAACGTCTCCAGGCGCTCCGGCCCCCATCCGGTCGCGGGGATCAGCGGCGTCCAGATCGGCCCCGGCGCGACGGCGTTGACGCGCACGCCGCGCGGCCCGGCCTCCTCCGCGAGCGCCTTGACGAACGCGACCTGCGCCGCCTTCGTCATGGCGTAGTCGATGAGTCCCGGCGACGGCTGCGCCGACTGCACCGACGAGGTCACGATGATGCTGGATCCCGGCTCGAGGTCGGGGAACGCAGCCCGGGCCGAGAAGACGAGGCCGGCGAGGTTCGTGTCGAACACGCGGCGCATCTTCTCGGTGTCGAGGTTCTCGAAGCCGTCGATGTCGTGCTGATAGGCCGCGTTGAGCACGAGCACGTCGAGTCCGCCGAGCTCGCGACGCGCACGGTGCACCGCATCGGTCGCGAAGGCCTCCTCGCGGACGTCGCCCGGGATGCTGACGCCGGTGCGACCGGCTTCGCGGACGAGCGCGAGCGTCTCCTCCGCGTCCGCCTGCTCCTCGGGCATGTGCGCGATGGCCACGTCGGCACCCTCGCGGGCGAAGGCGATCGCGACCGCCCGTCCGATGCCGGAATCACCACCGGTGATGAGAGCGCGCCGTCCCTCGAGCCGGCCGTGGCCGACGTAGGACTGCTCGCCGTGGTCCGGCTCCGGGGTCGTCTTCTCGGTGAGGCCCGGCTGGTCCTGGCTCTGCGCCGGGAAGCCGTCCTCGTGGTGGGCGTGTCGGGGGTCGGTGAGGCCGCCGTCGCGGGTGGTGTCGGTCATGTCCGCTCCTCCTGTCATGGGGCTGTCGATCAGGTCGTGATCGAGCCTCGTGGGTCCGGAGGAGGGACGGCAGGGGGTTGACAGCCCGGGGCGGTCTCCGCGACAGCAGGTGTCAGCCGGCGGAGGAGACGTCGCCGTGCGGGGGCTCGGCGCCCTCGGCGGGCTCGGGGACGAGGTAGAGCCCGCTGGGGGAATTCGCGGTGAAGGCGAGCGCTTCGACCCAGGCCCGGTTGACCGCGGGCTGGCGGCTGCCGAAGTACTTGAAGACGAGAGAGCTGCCCGGCTGGATCCAGACGGTGGTCCGGCCGCCGCCGACGCTGGCGTCCTCGCGCCAGTTGAACGGGAACGGCTCGCCGCGACGCAGCTTGGCCGTGATGACGAGCTGCAGGTGCGTGAGTGCCCGGTCCTCGATCTCGGTCTTCACGCTGCCTTCGTAGATGAACTTGCCCATCGGGTGATGCTCCTCGGTCGGGTGGTCCTCAGCCCGGCGGACACTGCCGGGATCGGCCTATGGGTAGAGGGTAAGCCCTCGGGCGGGGCGCACGGCAAATCAGCCCCGGAGGGCGATGCGCGCGTCGAAGTCAAGGCCCTGCGCGCGATCCGCGCGGCGATTAGCCTCGAATCATCGACACCCGAGGAGGGCACCGCCATGACTGACCGCCACATCGACGACCGTCCCGACGAGGGCTACACGCCCGGCACAACCCACGCCGAGCGCGGCGCGGGCAACCCGCGACTGCGCGTGCGGCGCGACGACGAGCGCACCGAGTTCGCGCTCGACATGGAGGAGGTCCGCATCGGATCGGCCGCCGGGAACGAGCTGCGCCTCGCCGACACCGAGCCGGTGCACGCGACGGTCGTGCACGACGACCGTGACGAGTACGTGGTGACCCTGCACGCCGACGGTGAGATGAACTCCAACCCCGATGCCGACGCGACCCACCCGGGCGACCGCACGGAGACGCTGCGTACCGGATCGCGCTTCACGGTGGGCCCGTGGGAGCTGGTCTTCGCCCGCGAGGAGTTCGCCGACCACGGCCGTCCGTTCGGTGGACGCCAGGGCGGCGAGTACTCCGACCAGCCGCTGCAGGAGGCGCGTGCGGGCTACGACGCCGACGACGAGCGGCTGTCCCAGGCCGACGTCAACGACGAGCGGTCTCAGTCGGACTCCAAGGCCGACTGATGGTGCGGGGTGCCGACGGGCTTCGACTCCGCTGACCCCCGCTGGCGGAGGTAGATCGCGAACGCGACCATCGTCCCCACCGCGAGGAACTCGGACTGCCAGTTCTGCAGGGTGCGGTCCCAGAAGTCGGAGCTGGTCACGTAGTCGCCCCAGGTGATCGCGGCGAGGCCGTGCATCGCGTTCTCCTCGTTCATGACCACTGTCCCGGCGAGCGACTGCGCGAGCCAGGACAGCACGAACACCGCCCCCATCACGAGCAGTAGCGAGTTGCCGAACACCGCCGCTCGCCACCCGCCCGCCCGGGCCCACCGCGGAGAGTCCGGGCGGGCGTGCGCGCCGACGAGCTGATCGGCATCGCTGCCCGGCCCCTCGTCGCCGGGCTTCTTCGACTCCGGGGAGCCCTTCTGCACGAACCAGATCGTCGCGGCGATGAAGAGGAAGAACTGCAGGAACTCCGACTGCCAGTTCTCGGCGACGTCGACCGCGAAGTCGGACGACCAGAGGAAGTCTCCGAAGCCGATCGTCGGCTGCCCGTGGTCGAGGAGCTCGTCGTTGTTCCGGAGGTAGCCGGCGACGGCCTGTCCGGCCAGAGCCAGCACGAAGAGGGCGAGGAAGAAGAGGCTGAGGGCGTGGTCCTTGATCCGCGAGCGCATGTCATCGCCCTCCCAGCGGCAGGCCGATCATCACGGCGAGCCCGACGCCGATGATCCCCGCCCAGATCCAGAAGACCGCCCGCATCCCTGCGGTGTCCCGCGCATCCTCCGCCATGTCCGCCTCCTTCGTCGGTGTGACGTTCCTCGACGATGGCGCGCCGGGCGACGGCCCTCCAGGGGCTTGACGCGGGCGTCGTTGTCAATCCCCTGCGACAGGGCGCCACGGGGTCCGTAGCGTAGGGGGAACCGACGAGAGGAGCGCCCCGATGACCGCACCGAACGAGACCCCCGACCTCGAGCACCTCGGCGAGCTCGCCCGCAGCCGAGGTCTGCGCGTGAGCGTGGCGGAGTCGCTCACCTCCGGACGCCTCGCGAACACGATCGGTGCGGGCGAAGGGGCGTCGGGGTGGTTCGCCGGCGGTATCGTCGCGTACTTCACGGAGGTGAAGGAGAGGGTGCTGGGGCTCACCCCGGGGACCGACCCGACGTCCGCCGCCTGCGCCGAGCAGCTCGCCCGGGGCGCACGGGAGCTCTTCGACGCCGACATCTGCGTCTCGACGACCGGGGTGGGCGGGCCCGGTCCGGAGGGCGGTCATCCCGCCGGCACGGTGTACCTCGGCTGGGCGACCGCCGACGACGCCGGGCACCGGAGGCTGGCCCTGACCGGTGACCCGGACGAGATCCTGTCGGCGAGCGTCGACGCCGCGGTGCGCCTGCTCGCCTTCCACGCCGAAGGACTCCACCCCGCAGGGCCCCGGCGCACCGGGTCCGACTGAGGGCTCAGCGGCCCGGCACCAGCCCCACCCGCAGCGGGGCCCCCGGCGCCGCAGCCTCCGTGAGAGCGGCGTCGATGTCGAGCAGCGGTCGCACGGCGCCCACGGCCTCGGCGAACGGATAGGCGCGCCCGCGCCCCGCGAGGAACGACACCGCTGCCGCGAGGTCGTCGGCGCCGTAGTTGTGCACGCCGGTCACCGTGACGAGACGGCGGACGAGATCCTCCGCCTCCAGGGGGATGGGCGCCGCCGGGAACACGCTCCCGACCAGGACGACCGTGCCGCCGACGGCGACGCCGGCGAGCGCCTCCCCGACGGCGTGCCCGGAGGCTTCGATGACCACGTCCGGGTCACGGTCGAGCGCGGTGGCTCCGAAGCGGGCGGCGAAGCCACGACGATCGTCGTCTGGATCGCGCACCTCGACCACGGCCCCGTGCTCGGCCGCGATCGCCGCGGCGCTGATCCCCACCAGTCCTGCACCGTGGATGCGCACCGCGGCACCGTCGAGATCGATGTCACGCGCCGCTCGCGCCACGGCCGCCCATGCCGTCGCCGTCGCGCAGCCGGCCGGAGCCAGCACCGCGGCCGGCAGCGCCTCCGGTACGCGCGCGATCGCGGTGCCGGCCCGCAGCTGCACATGACTGGCGAAGGCTCCGGTCAGGTCGCCGTGCGCCCCGACGCGGTCGTGACCGTACTTGCCGAGGTCCCGGCACTTCTGCGTGAGGCCGCGCCGGCAGTGATCGCAGGTGCCGCACGACACCGTGACAGACCACACCACGCGGTCGCCGATCCGCAGCGGGGTCCCGTCCACCGCCTCCGCACCGTCGTCGCCCAGCGCGATGACCCGACCGACGCTCTCGTGCCCGAGGACGAGGGGCGCGGGCGCGGACCGGCGGCCCTGCACGGTGTGCACGTCCGATCCGCAGATCGTCGACATCTCCACGGCGACGAGCACGTCCCGGTCACCGAGCGCGACCCCGGGGACGGCGATGGTCTCGTGCGGGTGGCCTTCGCCGATCCAGACCATCGCGGTGGCGGCGGGGCGCAGCGCGACGTCCCTCCGGTGGCCGGGTGGGCGGATCAGCACCGTTCCCATGACACGACCTCAGACGGAGGCGACGGCAGGAAGGAGCTCGCGCTGCGCCAGCGCTGTCCGCAGCGCCGTGACGTCGGACAGCACGACGTCGGCCCCGGCTCCGCTCAGCGCCGCGCGATCGTGGGCTCCGGTGAGCACTCCCGCGACGAAGCCGGCCCCCGCACGACGGCCGGACTCGACGTCGCTCACGGTGTCGCCGGCGACGGCCACCGCCTGCACCGCTGACGCGCCCGTCCGCAGAAGGGCGGTGAGGACGAGGTCGGGCGCGGGGCGTCCGCGGCCGGCATCGACCGGAGACAGGGCGAGGTCGATGAGTCCTCCCCACCCGAGCCCATCGATGAGCGCCTGTCGCGTGACCGGAGCGAATCCGGTGGTCAGGACGACGGTGAGCCCCGCGTCCTTCAGCCCCTGGATCGCATCCGCCGCTCCGGAGATCTCCGCGACGCCGCTCTCGGCGACGATCTCGGCGTACGCGGTCTCGAACGCCGCGGTGGCCTGCCGCGCCGCCACCGCGTCACCGCCGGCGAGATGGAGGAAGACGTCGAACTTGGACTGCCCCATCGTCTCCCTGACGTAATCGAGGGCGTCCTCCCAGGGCAGCCGCGCGGCGACGCCGGTGCGCTCGGCGGCGCGCTGGAACGCCTGCTCCACCACGCCGTCGTCCACGACGGTGGTGCCGGCCATGTCGAGGACGACGAGTTCGATCGGAGTGGTCATGGTGTTCCTTCCAGAGCAGGGGTGCCGCCGAGGGCGGCGGTGAGGTTCAGGTCGGCGAGCCCGAGGCCGCAGGTCATGCCGATGCCGGTGGTCGCGGCGAGCACGAGGGCGCCGTCGTCTCCGCGGTCGACGAGGAACTCGCCGGGGGCTTTCGCGTACACGCCCTGCCACCGCTCGATGACCCGCGGCGCCGCCCCGTCGAACAGGGCCTCGGCCTCGTCGAGGAACGCGGTGAACGCGGCCTCCGGCTGGAACGGCGACGGGGCGGCGTCGGTGGCGTGGGAGTCTCCGAGGATGAGCGTGCCGTCCGGCAGCTGCGTGTACATCTGATTGAGATCGAGGGCCGCGAGGTCGGGGCGCTCGGCGTGCAGGCGCTCACGGAGGACCCGGGCCTGCAGTCCTTCGGCGAACCTCCCGTATCGGATGAGGGACCAGCCGGTCAGTAGGGGCGCGGTCAACGGTCGCGGGAAGGAGACGGCCGCCCGCATCATGTCCAGCGCACACCGCACGACCCCGTGCCGTTCCGCGACCTCGGGCAGGAGCTGGTCGATGTCGTGGTTGACGGCCACGACGACCGCCCCGGTGTCGATCGCCCCGCGCGTGGTCTCCACCCGGCCGGGGCCGAGGGCCGTCACCGCGGTGCGGAAACGGAACTCGACGCCCTGTGCCGTCAGGTGGCGCACGATCGCGGTCGCCGCCGTGCGCGGATCCGTCTGCAGATCGGCCTCGATGAGGGCACCGCCGACGAGCCCGTCCCGGCGCAGCGGCGCACGGCGCAGGAGCTCGGCGGCCTCCAGCATCCGGATGCCGCCGTCCTGCGCCGCCGCGGAGAGCACGGCGAGCTCGTCCTCGTGGCGGGCGGCCACGAGCGTTCCCGACTCGCGGAGCCAGAACCCCGCGTCGCGGGCGAGCTGCAGCCAGAGCTCACGGGACGCATCCGCGTATCGCCGTGCCTCTCCGCCCTGCGCGCCGATGCAGAGGTGGCCGAAGTTGCGGATCGTGGCGCCGGTCGGGGCGGCGCTGCGCTCGACGACGACGACCCGGAGCCCGCGGCGCACGGCGGCGAAGGCGGCGCCGAGACCGACGATCCCGGCCCCCACCACGACGAGGTCCGGATTCTGCTTCGCCCCGGTCATCGGAACACCTTCCTCATCCACATCCCGAGCCCCTCGACGGCGAGCACGGTGACGAGGATCATCAGCACGATCGCGGTGACGGTCTCGTAGCGCGATCCCTGGCTGGCGTTCAGCAGGTAGTAGCCGACCCCGCCGCCGCCGACGATGCCGAGGATCGTGGCCGCGCGGATGTTGGTGTCGAGCATGTAGAAGCTGTGCCCGATGAGGGCTCGGGTGCCCTGGGTCAGCGTGGCCGACGTGTACGTCTGCATCCGTGTGGCGCCCACCGCCCGCAGCGCGCGCTCGGGCCCGCGGTCGACCTCCTCGAAGGAGTCGGCGATGAGCTTGCCGAGCAGACCGATGCCGCCGATCGCGAGCGCGATGACGCCGGCCTGCGCGCCGAGACCCGTGATGACGACGAGGACGATGGCGAGGATCAGCTCGGGGATGCCGCGGATGCCGACGAGCAGCAGACGGGCGATGCCGCGCCCTGCCGCGTGCGGGGCGACGTTGCGCGCGGCGAACGAACCGAGCAGCAGCGAGGGCAGGAGCGTGAGGACGGTGGCGGCGAGCGCGATGGCGACGGTCTCCCGCATGGCCTCCAGCATCGCGACCGTGTCGTAGCTGCCGAACGACGGCGGCCAGAACCGGGCGGCGACGTCGGGCAGCTTCGCCCAGAAGGTGAACAGGTCCGACCAGGTGATCTGGCTCACGACGACGCTGCCGATCACGACGAGGAGCGCGACGGCACCGGCCGCGGTGTGGCGCACGCGTTGCGCGGTCCACGGACGACGCACCGCGGTCTCCGGGCTCGCCGCCCACGCCGGGCGGCCCTCGGCGGGCGCCTGCGACCGCCGACGCAGGCGCGGGTGCACGATCCGGTCCATCCAGGAACGGGTCTGCTTCTGCTCACCGAGCATCGCGCCCCGCACCGTGCTCGAGATGATCTCCATCACGATGCACAGCACGAAGATCACGAGCGCGATCCCGAGACCCTTGCCGTAGTTCAGCGCCTTGAACGCGTAGGACATCTCAAGACCGAGGCCGGCGACGCCCACGTAGCCGAGCACGACGCTCCCGCGCAGGTTGATGTCGTTGCGGTGCAGCACCGTCGCCACCCAGCTCGGCAGCACCTGCGGGAGGATGCCCGCCGTGAACTCCTGGAGCTTCGAGCCGCCGGCGGCGCGGATCGCGAGACGCGGCCCCTCGTCGATCTGCTCGATGGCATCCGCGAACATCTTGGAGATCATGCCGATCGAGTGGATGCCGATCGCGAGGATGCCGGGCAGCGTGCCGAGCGAGAACATCAGCACGAAGGCCATGGCCAGCACGACGTCCGGCAGGGCACGGGTGAGGACGCCGAGGAAGCGGGCCGCCGCGCGCCAGCCGGCGCCCGGGGTGGTGTTCGCAGCGGCGAGGTAGGCGATCGGCACGGAGAGCACGGCCGCCAGCAGCGTGCCGACGAGCACGAGGCCGACGGTCAGGGCGATCAGCCAGGCGAGGTCGGCCGGCGCGGGGAAGGAGAGTCCGCCGACCCGGGCGAGGAAGTTCTCGGCGTTGCCCCAGCTCTGCACCATCGCGGGGATCGAGATGCCCACGTCCCGCACCGCGACGATGCCGAGCACGACGAGGACGACGAGGGTGAGCCCCGCCGCGATGCGCTCCGCCGAGAGCGGCCGCTTCGGCGCCCGCTCCGCGACGCTCCCTCCGCCCTGGTTCGCTGAGCCCGTCGAAGCACCCTGGGTCGCTGAGCCGCTGCCCTGGGTCGCTGAGCCTGTCGAAGCGGCCTGGGTCGCTGAGCCGCCGCCCTGGGTCGCTGAGCCTGTCGAAGCGCCCCGTGTCGAGGCCCCCACCGTCGTCATGACGCCCCCACCGTGGTCACGGCGTCGACGAGTTCCACCTGCACGGCGCGGATCTCCGCCGTGGTCGTCGCGACGCGGCCGTAGATCTCCATCACCTCGGCCTTGGTGAGTCCGTCCGTCGGGGTGTCCAGGACGACCTCGCCGTGCCGGAGCCCGACGATCCGGTCGGCCCAGCTGATCGCGAGGTCGACCTGGTGCAGGCTGCACACGACGGTGAGGCCTTCGTCGGCGGCGATCTCGCGGATGAGGGCCATCACCTGCTCGCTCGACTCCGGGTCGAGGGAGGCGACGGGCTCGTCGGCCAGGAGGATCGCCGGCTTCTGCATGAGGGCCCTGGCGATGGCCACGCGCTGCTGCTGGCCGCCGGACAGGGTGTCGCTGCGCTGGTAGGCGCGGTCGAGGAGGCCGACGCGGTCGAGGTGCTCCAGCGCGGTGAGCTTCGCGGCGCGGGGATAGCTCCACAGCCCGAGCCGCGGGCCGCGCATCCGCGAGAGCGACCCTGTCAGCACGTTCTCCAGCACGGTCAGCGAAGGCACGAGCTCGAACTGCTGGAAGATGAAGCCCACGCTGCTGCGAAGCTGTCGCAGCGCCCGCCCCTTCATCGAGGGAACGGACGCGCCGAGCACCTCGACGGACCCGGAGCTGGGCAGCTCCAGGCCGTCGAGATGCCGCAGCAGCGTGGACTTGCCGGAACCGGAGAGCCCGAGCAGCACGACGATCTCTCCCTGGGCCACCTCGAGCGTGACGTCCTTGAGGGCGGTGGTGCTGCCGAAGGTCTTCGTGACGCCGGCGAGGCGGATGAGGGTGTCGGATGCCGCGGTCATGGCTTCTCCTGTCGTCAGGCGCGGGGCGTCAGCCCTGGCACTGCTCGGCTTCGGTCTCGGCGCAGATGTCGCGGATGAGGTCGTAGTACGCGTCGTCCACCGGCTTGGTGGCGAAGAACACGCTGCGGAACGCGTCCGAGTCCGCGCTGTCGATGCCCGCCGCGATGATGTCGTCGATGGTGACCTCGCCGAGGGCGTCGACGAGCTGTGTCGCCACGTCGTCCGGCAGCGACGACGAGTAGACGAGCGGAGCACCCGGGACCATGGTCTCGGCGATGACCTTCACCGTGTCCGACTTCTCGACCTCGGAGTCCTCGGCGAAGCCGGCCTCGCACTCGACGCCCTCGCCGACCTTCTGCACGCTGACATCGTGCTTGCCCGCGAACACGGGGGTGATGTCGGTCTTCGGGTCGACGCCCGCCTCGATGAGGTTGTACGACGGGAAGAGGTAGCCGGAAGTGGACGAGGGGTCCACGAAGCACACCTTCTTGCCCGCGAAGTCCTCGAGGCTGGAGATGTCGCTGTCCGCCGGCACGATCGCCTGCGAGTAGTAGCCGGGCTCCTGGCCTTCCTCGGTGACGATGGAGGAGATCGGGGTGAGCTTCGCGCCGTTGTTCGTCGCGGTGACGTAGGTGAACCCCGAGAACGAGGCGACGTCGACCTTGCCGGCGACGGCGGCCTCGATGAGCGCGGCGTAGTCGGTGGACTCGTGGTACTCGACGGCCTTGCCGGTGACCTCGGCGATGTAGTCCATGAGCGGCTGGTAGTTCGTCTCGGTGTCCACCGAGTCGGGGACGACGCCGAAGACGAGGGTGTTCTCGTCGACGGCGAATCCGCTGGCCGACTGAGCGTCGGCGGAGGCGTCGGTGGCGTCGGCCGATCCGGAACAGCCGGCGAGGCCGAGCGCGAGGATCGCAGCGCCGGCGAGGGCAGGGAGAGCGCGGAGCTTCATGAGGACCTTTCAGGGTGGGAGGAGTGATCCAGGGACGACTCTCCCAGCCCCGCGGCCGAGATGTATACCTATCTCGGAAGAGTTCAGGCGGCGTTCACCCGGCATTCGCTTGGGTGAACAGGCGCGCAACGCCGACTGTGCGACGGCGTCGAACGAAGTAATGTACCTATGTGGCAGAAGCTGTGTACACCCAGATCGCCGACGAGCTCCGCGCGCGGATCGCCGACGGGACGCTCCGCCCCGGGGACGACGTGCCGACCGAAGCGGAGCTCGCGGACCGCTGGCGCACGTCTCGCGGTCCGATCCGCAACGCCCTGGCTGCCCTCCGCGCCGAAGGGCTGATCGAGACGGGCCGCGGCCGCCCCGCGCGCGTGGTGGCACGGAAGGCGAATCAGGCGGTGGACGTCTCGGTTCCCTTCACCCGCTGGGCGCGGGACCTCGGCGTCTCGCCGGGCGCGCAGACGCAGGAGCTCAGCCTGCGTCGCGCGGGAGACCTCGCCTCGGCCCTGGGCGTGGGACGCGACGACACGATCGTGAGCGTGGTCCGGCTGCGGCTTCTCGACGGTCGACCGACGATGCTGGAGCGCCTCGCGTACACCGAGGACGTCGGGCGACGCCTGTTCGAGGTGGACCTCGACGAGGTGTCGATCACCGAGTACCTCGCCTCGGTCGGCCATCCCATCGTCACCCTGCAGCACGTGATCGATGCCGTGGCCGCCGACGACCAGGACGCCGCGCTCCTGCGTGTGCCGCGCGGAACCCCGATCCTCCGCCTCACGCGGACGTCGCGGGACGCCGAGGGGCGCATCTTCGAAGCATCGGAAGACCGCTACCTCAGCGAGGTGGTGCGCTTCACGGTGGCGGCATCCGGGATCTCGACGGACGGACACTACATGAGAGCGGTGGGCGGCTGAGCCCCGGAACAGATTCGCGACCGCGGGCGCGGGAGTTTAAGAAGCCAGAAAGATCGCGCCCGCGATCGCAGCGCTGGGGACGCTTTATCTGGGGAGCCTTCAGGATATGTCGGCGCCGCGAGGCCGCTGAAGTGCCGAATGTCGAGACACTCGTAGACTTTCGTCTACGGTCTCAGACCCGGAATCACGGGCGTCGTCTCAGACTACGCGGGGCTCACACCACCGGCAACACGGCGGAGACGAGCCAATGCCCGTCCACCTCCCCGGCGCTGAACTCGCCGCTGGCGCCCATCACGCGTTCGGCCATCCGTCCGAGTCCGGTCCGGCTGGAGGAGAGCTCGCGACGCGGCGTCGTGGGCAGCGGACTCCGCAGCGACAGGTGGGCCTTGTCGTCGTCCACGGCGAGACGGATCTCGACGGTGCCGGGGCCCGCGTACTTCAGGACGTTCGTCGCCGACTCGCGCACGATGCGCGCGAGCACGATCTCCACGGCCCGGGGGATGCGCTCGTCGCCGGGGTCGCCATCGAGGATGACCTCGTGCCCGGCCGCTTCGAACTCGGTCTGCGCCTCCTCGACCGCCGCGACGAGGTCGCCCGTCGGCATACCCGCGGCACGGGGGCCGTCGTCGGCGAGGTCGATCACGAAACGGAGGTCGGTCATGGCCTTCCGGGCGGCGACACGGATCGCCTCCCGGGAGCCATCGCTGGCGTCGGGGTCTTCGAGCATCTGCACGTGCAGCGACACCACCGTGAGGTGGTGCGCGATGCTGTCGTGCAACTCGCCGGCGATCCATCGTCGCTCGGCGAGGACGGCTTCCCGTTCCTGCTCCGCCGCAGCCTCCAGCTCGTGCTCGAGGCGACGTCCCCGGTCGAAGGCCAGCCGGAGTCCGAGGCCGATGGCCCCGGCGACCGTGGCCGCAATCAGGTAGATGCCGACATTGACGGGGACATCGGAGTCTCCGTACGCCATGACCGACGCAGCGACGAGGAAGACTCCGGTGTACGAGAGAACAAGAGGGGTCCAACCCAGGCGCATGACCAGCGCAGACGCCAGGGCGGCGGTGATGAGGACCTGCGATTCGGTCCCCGTGAAGAAGGAGGCCACCAGGACGACACCGATCGCACACGTGGCGATCAGAGGCGACCAGAGAAACAGAGCGGTAGCCAGAGTGGAGGCGATGCTCACCGCGGAGGCGAGGGGATTCACGGTGGGATCCGTGAAAAGAGTGAAGACGTCGATCGCGACCATCACGCCGATGATCGCGAGGATGACGATGCTCTCCACGCGTGTGAGGCGTTCGCCGCGTGCGAGTCGGAAAATGTCAGGCACCGCCCGTTTTGACTGGTCTAAGGCCATGGTGCACTGTCTCCTATTCGCCAGCTATCCTAGCGAGTGAAACCGAAAAGCTTGCCAACCTGCTGCCAGAAAGTCATTACATTCACCTCCGTTCTAGTGCCGTTTGTCGATGTCTGTATTCATCTTCTCGGCGGCGCGCGGAGCGCACATCTGGCGTTCGTCCAGACCTCGATAGCCAAAGGTCTACATCCTCAGAGCGCCCGCTTCACGCCGTTAGGCTTCCTCCATGCAGGAAATCCGCGTGGTGATCGTCGATGACGATCCTCTGGTCCGCTCCGCGCTGTCGCACTTCGTGTCGCGCGCGCCCGAGATCACGGTCGTGGCGCAGGCGGAGGACGGTGTGGAGGCCCTTACGACGGTCGAGCGCGAGAAGCCCGACGTCGTGATGATGGACGTCCAGATGCCGGAGATGAACGGCATCGAGGCGACTGCGGCGATCGCCGAACGGTGGCCTGACGTGCGCATCCTCGCCGTCACCACGCTCGACGGGAGCGACACCGTGCTGCCCATGCTGAGCGCAGGCGCCTCCGGCTACCTGCTCAAGGACTCCAGCGCGGAGGAGATCGTCACGGGCGTGCGCGAGGTGTTCGCGGGAGCGAGCTCGCTGTCGCCCCGCATCGCGTCGATGCTCATCCGCCATGTGCGCGACTCCACTCCCACCGCGGCGGCGGAGACCCTCGAACCGCTCACCGAGCGCGAGGAGGAGGTGCTGCAGTGCCTCGCGAAGGGCATGTCCAATGCCGAGATCGCGAAGGCGCTCATCGTCTCGGAGGGAACCGTGAAGGCCCACCTCGGTCGCATGATGTCGAAGTGGCACCTGCGCGACCGCGTGCAGATCCTCGTCACGGCCGCCCACGCCGGCCTCGTCACCTTCCGGTGAGCCGCGGCCTCAGAGCGCGAGCAGCACGATCCCGGTGAGGACGACCAGCGAGGCGCCGATCCGCCAGCCGGGCCGGGACTCGCGCAGGACGAAGGCGCCGAACAGGCTCACGAGCACGACGCTGACCTCCCGCAGCGGTGCCACGAGAGCCACCGGAGCGATCTGGATGGCCGTCAGCACGAGGATGTAGGACAGCGGCGACAGGATGCCGAAGGCCAGGATGCGCCGCCACTGCGTGCGCCCCAGCGCCACGACCGCACCCCATCGTCCGCGCACCGCCACGGAATAGAACGGCACCTGCAGCAGCGTCGTCCCGACCATGAACGCCACGGGTGACAGCTCCCACTCCCGCACCGCGTGGGCGTCCCAGATCGTGTAGACCGCGATGGCCACGCCGGTGAGAGCACCGAACAGGAGGCCGGGGTCGATGCGGCGCCCGCTGCCCGCCGGACGGCGGTCGACGAACCCGATCGCGACCACACCGGCGATCACCGCGGCGACGCCGACGAGCGCCAGGGCCGAGGGGCGTTCGCCGAGCAGGAGCACGGCGACGATCACGGAGAGGAAGGGGCCGGTGCCGCGTGCCGTCGCATAGACGGTCGACAGGCTGCCCTCCCGGTAGCCGCGCTGCAGCACGGCCATGTAGGCGACGTGCAGGACCGCGGAGACGGAGACCCCGAGTGCGAACGAGCCGAGGTCGGCCGCACCGAGTCCGCCCGTGAACGGCACGGCCCCGATCCAGACGGCGGTGCTGGCGACCGCACCCCACCACAGGAACGGCGAGCCGGCGCGGCTGATGCCGTGCGCGATGACGTTCCAGGACGCGTGGGCGATCGCGGCGGCGAGGACGAGGACGAGAGCGACAGCGGACACGGCAGACCCTTCCCTCCGCCGCGGGCGCGACGAATCGGGTCCTCCGGGCTTTTGTCCTGTCAGATGACGGCCCTCCTGCGGAGGAGGACCGTGGCGCCGCTCGGACCAGACGGGTGCAGACCCCGGAACCCTAGGCGCTATCGCCACCACCCTATCCCCGACCGGGAGGGGCGCGGTGACCGGGCGCGACTACGCTCGAAGGACACCCTGCGCAGGAAGGTCATGCCATGCCCGTCACCCCGGACGCCCTCGCCCACGCCGAAGACCTCGCCGACTTCGTCGCCGCATCCCCGTCGAGCTACCATGCCGCCGCCGAGACCGCCCGCCGTCTGGAGGAGGCCGGCTTCACACGGCTGGAGGAGGAGGACGCCTGGTCTGCGCAGCCCGGAGGCCGGTACCTCGTCGTCCGCGACGGCGCGACGATCGCATGGGTGGTGCCGGAGGACGCGACCGCCACGACGCCCGTGCACGTGTTCGGAGCGCACACCGACTCCCCCGGCTTCAAGCTCAAGCCGCAGCCCACCACCGGAGCCCGTGGCTGGCTGCAGGCCGCCGTCGAGGTGTACGGCGGTCCGCTGCTGAACTCCTGGCTCGACCGGGAGCTGCGCCTCGCCGGCCGGCTCGCCCTCGCCGACGGACGGGTCGTCCTCGCCGACACCGGAGCCCTGCTGCGCCTCCCCCAGCTCGCCATCCACCTCGATCGCGGGGCCAACAACGGCCTCGCGCTCGACAAGCAGACCGAGACGCAGCCGGTGTGGGGTCTGGGCGATCCGACCGAGGCCGATCTGCTGGCCGAGCTCGCCGACTCCGCCGGCGTGGACGCCGCAGAGATCCGCGGCTACGACGTCGTGGTCGCCGACGCCGCACCGGGCGCCGTGTTCGGCAAGGACGACGCGTTCTTCGCCTCCGGCCGGCTCGACGACCTCGCCTCCGTGCACGCCGGCGTCGTGGCCCTCGCGGCACACGCCCCCGTGGCGGGCGCGCCGATCGCGATCCTCGCCGCGTTCGATCACGAAGAGCTCGGTTCCGAGTCGCGCTCCGGCGCCGCAGGCCCCTTCCTCGAAGACGTTCTGGAGCGTCTCTACGCGGGGCTCGGCGCCGACGGCTCCGCCCGCCGCCAGGCGTACGCGTCGTCGTGGTGCCTGTCCAGCGACGTGGGGCACTCCGTGCACCCGAACTACATCGGCCGGCACGACCCCGTCGTGCAGCCCGTGCTCGGCTCCGGACCCATCCTCAAGCTCAACGCCAACCAGCGCTACGCGACCGATGCGGTCGGCGCCGCGTCCTGGCGGAACTGGTGCGATCGGGCCGAGGTCGTGACGCAGGAGTTCGTCTCGAACAACAGCGTGCCGTGCGGCTCGACGATCGGCCCGATCACCGCGACCCGGCTCGGCATCCGGACGGTCGACGTGGGCATCCCGATCCTCTCGATGCACTCCGCCCGCGAGCTCGCCGGGGTCTCGGACCTGCACGACCTGACCCGCGTGGCCGGGGCCTTCTTCGCCGGCTGAATCGGGCCGCGCGGAGTGCGCCCCCGGAGTGCCAGGATGTGAGGATGACCGACATCAGGCCGGCTCTCATCGAGCGTGCAGGCATCGAGATCATCCCCGAGTCCGAGCGGACCGCCCAGCCCCGCGACCTGTTCTGGCCGTGGTTCGCGGCGAACGTCTCGGTGTTCGGGATGTCGTACGGCTCGTTCGTGCTCGGCTTCGGCATCTCCTTCTGGCAGGCGACGGTCGTCTCGGTCATCGGCATCGTCGTGTCGTTCCTGCTCTGCGGGCTCATCGCGATCGCGGGCAAGCGCGGGTCGGCGCCGACGATGGTGCTCTCCCGGGCCGCGTTCGGCGTGCAGGGGCAGAAGGTGCCAGGGGTCGTGTCCTGGCTCACGTCGATCGGGTGGGAGACGTTCCTCGCGATCATGGCGGTGCTCGCCACGGCGACCGTCATCACACAGCTCGGCGGCGAGGGCGACAGCCTGTGGCTGAAGATCCTCGCCACCGTGATCGTCGCGGCGCTGATCGTCGCCGCCTCCGTGCTCGGGTACCACACGATCATGCGGCTGCAGTCGGTGCTGACGTGGATCACCGGCGTCGTGACGATCGTCTACATCATCCTCGCGGCGCCGACCATCGACCTCGCCGCGGTGCTGGCCCGGCCGGACGGCGGCATCGGTCAGGTCGTCGGCGCGCTCGTGATGGTGATGACCGGATTCGGGCTGGGGTGGATCAACATCGCCGCGGACTGGTCGCGCTATCAGAAGCGCACCGCGTCGGACGGGGCGATCGTCGCCTGGAACACCATCGGCGGCTCGGTGGCACCGGTCATCCTCGTCGTCTTCGGTCTGCTGCTCGCGGGATCGGACGAGGAGCTGATGGTCGCGATCGCCGCCGATCCGATCGGCGCGCTCGCGAGCATCCTGCCGGTGTGGGTCCTCGTGCCGTTCCTGTTCACGGCCGTGCTCGCGCTCGTCTCCGGCGCGGTGCTCGGCATCTACTCCTCCGGCCTGACCCTGCTCAGCCTCGGCATCCGCATCCCGCGGCCGTCCGCGGCGGCGATCGACGGCGCGATCCTCACCGCGGGCACCATCTTCGTGGTGTTCTTCGCGACCGACTTCCTCGGCCCGTTCCAGAGCTTCCTCATCACCCTCGGCGTGCCGCTGGCCTCGTGGGCCGGCATCCTCATCGCCGACATCCTGCGGCGGCGGAAGGACTACGACGAGGCGGCCCTGTTCGACAGCCGCGGCCGCTACGGCGCCTGGGACTGGACCTCCATCGGCACCATGGTCGTCGCGAGCGTGATCGGGTGGGGCCTCGTCCTCAACGGCTTCGCGGACTCGGCGCCGTGGAACAACTGGCAGGGATACCTCCTGTTCCTCGTCGGCGGGACGGACGGGGACTGGGCGTACGCGAACCTCGGGGTGTTCGTGGCGCTCGTGCTCTCGTTCCTCGTGACCTGGTTCGCGCGGGCCGGGAAGATCCGGCGGCAGGAGTCGTGAGCCCTTCGACAGGCTCAGGGACCCAGGGGGCGGCAGGCTCAGGGACCCAGGGGGCGGCAGGATCCGGGGCCGAGGAGGCGGCCGGTTCCGCAGACGAGAGCTGGCTCGTGGTGATCGATCCGCAGGTGATCTTCGCGTCGCCCGACTCCGCCTGGGGCTCGCCGTTCTTCGCCGCCGCGATGACGAACATCCGGCGCCTCGCGGACGCCTTCGGCGAGCGCGTGCTCGTGACCCGGTGGCTGCCGACGGCCGACCGCTCGACCTCCTGGGGCGAGTACTTCGCCGCGTGGCCGTTCGCCGACCGCCCCGCTGACGACCCGTTGTACGCGCTCGTCCCCGAGGCGGAAGGGCTGTCTCCACATCCCACCGTCGACCTCCCGACGTTCGGCAAATGGGGTCCGGAGCTGGAGGCGATCGTGGGGCGCGGTGGTCGGATCGTGCTCGCAGGGGTGTCCACGGACTGCTGCGTCGTGTCCACCGCTCTCGCCGCCGCGGACGCCGGGGCACGCGTGACGCTCGCGGCGGATGCCTGCGCCGGCTCCACGGCCGAGAACCATGCGGCCGCCGTGCAGGTCATGTCCCTGTATCCCCCGCAGATCACCGTGACCGACACCGCCACCCTCCTCTCCCCCTGACCCCGCCCCTGACCCCTCCCGCGCCCGTGCGGGACGGAAATCGCACCTCCGCGCACCGTTTCGCGCCCGTTTTCGATCCGGCACGCCGGCGAGCCCTCCCAGCGGGACGGATTCCGCCCCTCGCGCGGGTCCGCCGGGCACGGTTTCGATCCCGCACGGAGTCCGCGTCGCGGGACGCGAAACGCACCTCCGCCGCGCGACGGCGGTGCGTTATCGATCCGGCACGGTGCTGCGGCGTTCGGGCGGGACGGGAAGTGCACCTCGGCAGAGGCGGGGAGGAGCGTTATCGAACCCGACAGGGGCGAGCGTCAGGCGTGGGCGCGGACCGCGGCGGCGATGTCGGCGGGAGTTCCGTGCCACGGAGCACCATGGCCGGGAAGGACCCACTCGGCCTCGAGCGCCGCGAGGCGGTCGAGCGAGGCCAGGGCTTCCGCGGGCTCGTCGGTGAACGGGGCGGGTTGCGCGCCCTCCTCCCCCGTGAGCACATGCCGCGTGGTCAGGGCGTCGCCGACGAACACCGCGCCGACCGCCGGGACGTGCACCGCGATGCTCCCCGGCGAGTGCCCCGGAAGACCCACGACGAACGGGGCCCCGGGGAGGTCGAGCACGTCGCCGTCCGCGACCTCGGAAACCTCGGTGACGTAGCGCGTGCGGAGCGCACTCTTGCGGAGGCCGTAGGCGAGGAACCCGAGCATGGGACCGATCCGGGAAGGACCCATCGGGGTCTTCGGCTTCTCCCCGGTACGCACGCGGTGTGCATCGGCGCCGTGGATGTACACCGGAACGCCGGACTCGCGACGCAGTCGTTCCGCGAATCCGATGTGGTCGCTGTCGCCGTGGGTCAGCACGAGTCCGCGGATGTCGGACAGCGGGCGGCCGATCACGGCGAGCTCCCGCTGAAGGTCATGCCAGTGCCCGGGCAACCCGGCGTCGACGAGGGTGATGCCCTCGGGCAGGTCGATGAGGTACGAGGCGACGATGTCGTTGCCGAGGCGGTGGAGGTGAGGGGCGAGCTTCATGATGATCCTCTCGGGCGATTGCGATGGCTACGTTACGTAGCTATCATGGCTACTGTCAATAGCCATCGAGGAGGATCCATGCCCACCCCCGAACGCACGTCGATCGATGCCATCGTCGCGGCCGGCCAGGAGATCATCGAGGCCGACGGTCCTGCGGGGCTCACGATGCAGGCGGTCGCGGAGCGTGTCGGCGTGCGGGCCCCCTCCCTCTACAAGCGCGTGCGCGATCGTGAGGCGTTGCGAGTCGCGGTCGCCACGGCATCCGTCGATGCCCTCGCGACCCAGCTCGAGGCGGCCGGCGACGACCTCTCCACGCTCGCCCGGACCTATCGCGCCTTCGCTCATGCGCATCCGGAGGGTTTCCGCCTCATGTTCAACGCCGCGGTCTCCCGCGAGGCCCTGGAACGCTCCGCCGCCCCCGTCATCCGCGCCTGCGCCACCGCGGTCGGCGAGACGGACGCTCTCGACGCCGCGCGTCTCTTCACCGCCTGGGCCACCGGATTCCTGCAGATGGAACTGTCCGGGGCGTTCCGACTCGGGGGTGACGTCGACCGCGCCTTCGAGTACGGCCTCCGGCGTCTCCTCGCGAGCCTCGCCGGGTGAGGACGCTCGTCATTCCCGGTCCATGACGGCGGATGCTGGCACACTGAGGCCGTGGAAGACTCCCGCAGCACCGCCGGAACCGTGGCCGCGAAGACCGGTCGGACGCCCTGGCGTCGCACGAAGATCGCCGTGGGCACCCTCGCCGCGGTCGCCGCCGTCGTCGCGATCGTCGGCGCGCTCACCCCGTGGCCGTCCGCGATGATCATCCGCTCCGTGTTCACGAAGGGCGGCGACGAGACTGCCGCCGAGATGACCAAGCATGTCCCGGACACCGCCCTCGACGAGCGGAAGGATGTCGCCTACGGTGACGCCGGCGCGGACACGACGATGGACGTCTTCCGCCCCGCTTCCGCCGACGGCGCACTGCCGACCGTGGTGTGGATCCACGGAGGCGCCTGGATCTCGGGCTCGAAGGAGGACGTCGATCCGTACCTCCGCATCCTCGCCGCGGAGGGCTACACGACCATCGGCGTGAACTACACCCGCGGACCCGAGGGCGTGTATCCGCTCGCCGTCCACCAGCTCGACGAGGCCCTCGCCTACATCGACGCGCACGCGGCGGAACTGGGCGTCGATCCGCGCCGCATCGTCCTGGCGGGAGACTCCGCCGGGGCCCAGCTCGCCAGCCAGATGGCGACACTCATCACGAATCCGGACTACGCGGAGATCCTCGGCATCCGCCCGTCGATCCGCGCCGATCAGCTCGTCGCGACCGTGCTGAACTGCGGAGTCTACGACCTCGCCGCGCTGGCTGAACTCGACGGGGTCGCCGGATGGGGTTTCAAGTCGGCGATGTGGGCGTACTCCGGCACGAAGACCTGGGCGGAGGACTCGACGGGTGCCACGATGTCGACCGTCGACTGGGTCACGGCCGACTTCCCCGCGACCTACATCTCCGGCGGCAACGGCGACGGGCTCACCTGGCTCCAGTCGATCCCGATGTCGAAGCGGCTCCAGGAGCTCGGGGTCGACGTGACGCCGGTGTTCTGGCCCGCGCCGCACGAGCCGGAGCTCCCGCACGAATACCAGTTCCACCTCGATCTCCCCGAGGCCCGGAAGGCGCTTGCGGACACCATCGCCTTCCTCGACGCGCACACCCGCTGACCCGGCCCCTTTCGTCCAACCTCGGCTCCGACACGGATGCACGACTCCGGCACGGGTGCACGACCGAATCCTCCGGATACCCGTGCCACTGTCGCCGGGTCTTGCAGTCGGACCCGGGCACGGATGCACGAGCCGGGCACGGGTGCACGACTGCGGCACGGGTGCACGACCGAATCCTCCGGATACCCGTGCCACCGTCGCCGGGTCGTGCTGATGCGTCGGGATTCGGACATAACGTCTCTGTGACGACCGGCACGGAAATGATATGTTCACGAGATGCACACCGAGAACGAACGCGCACTCGAGTCCGGGATCGTCACGGACCTCTCCGGTCGCATGACCTACGGCTCGTACCTCGCGCTCGACCAGCTCCTCACGGCACAGCACCCGGTGAGCGACCCGCAGCACCACGACGAGATGCTGTTCATCATCCAGCACCAGACGACGGAGCTCTGGCTGAAGCAGCTGCTGCATGAGCTCAGCTCGGCGCGGGAACTGCTCGCGGCCGACGACCTGCGCGACGCCCTCAAGCGCATCGCCAGAGTCAAGCGCATCCAGGACGTGATGACGCAGCAGTGGTCGGTGCTCGCGACACTGACCCCGACGGAGTACGCCCAGTTCCGTGGCGCGCTCGGCAACTCGTCCGGCTTCCAGTCGGTGCAGTACCGCGCCGTCGAGTTCGCGCTGGGCAACAAGAACGAGAAGATGCTGAGCGTCTTCCGCGACCACCCCGCGAACCTTGCGCTCCTCACCACCGAGTGGGAGAAGCCCACGCTGTACGACGAGTTCCTCCGCTATGCGTCGCGCCGCGGGCTCCCCGTCCCGCGCGAGATCCTCGACCGGGACGTGCGCCAGCCGTACCGCGAGACCCCGGCCCTCGTACCCGCCATCCGCGCGATCTACCAGGACCCGCGCACCCACTGGGACCTCTACGAGGCCTGCGAGGACCTCGTCGACCTCGAGGACAACTTCCAGTTCTGGCGCTTCCGCCACCTCAAGACCGTGTCCCGGACCATCGGGATGAAGGTCGGCACGGGTGGATCGAGCGGCGTCGGCTTCCTGCAGCGCGCCCTCGACCTGACGTTCTTCCCGGAGCTCTACACCGTCCGCACCGAGATCGGCTCCTGATGCTCGCGGCGACGTTCTTCGACGGCGAGCGCTGGCGCGACGGCGTCGTCGGGCTCGGCGCGGACGGGCGCCCCCAGCTCCGCGATGAGGCGCCCTCCCCCGGCACCCCAGCCCTGGCCGGACGCATCGTCGGCGGCTTCACCGACCACCACGTGCATCTGCAGCTCGTCGACCACATGCTCCTGGCCTCGTCGCGCCTCGGACGGGTGGTCGACCTCGGCGGCGACCCGTCGACCGTCGCGTCTATCGCCGTCCACAATGCAGGAGAACTGGCCGACGGAGGCGGCGCCGGCGCGGTTTCGCGCACGGTGGGGCCGGATTCTCCTGAGTTGCGAACCGTCCGGTACGCCGGCGCCTTCCTCACTTCGCCGGGTGGCTACCCCTCGGATCGGGCATGGGCTCCGGCCGGATCGGTGCGGGAGATCGCGGACCCCGCCGGGGCGGCGGCCGCCGTGGCGGAGATGGCGGCGTCGGGCGCGTCCTTCATCAAGATCGCGAGCAACAGCACCGCCGGCCCGGTGTTCGCCGACGCCCTCTTCCGCGCGATCGTCGAGCTCGCCGTGGCGCACGGCCTCCCCGTCGTCGCCCATGCGGAGGGCACCGGCGAGGCGCAGCGCGTCGTCCGCCTCGGAGCGACGCAGCTCGCGCACGCCCCGTTCACCGAGCGCCTGGACGACGAGGAGATCGCGGAGCAGGCCGTCCGGGCCTCCTGGATCAGCACACTCGCCATCCACGACCCCGCCGCGAGGGCCATCGCGATCGACAACGTCGCCCGCTTCCATGCCGCCGGCGGCACCGTCCGCTACGGCACCGACATGGGCAACGGCCCGACCCCCGTTGACATGAACCCCGACGAGGTCCGTGCCCTCCGCACCGCCGGGCTCGACGACGAGACCCTCCTCCGCGCCCTCGCGCCGGTCGACCCGCTCGATCCCCGCTCTCTCCTGCTCCTGCTGCCACCGGGATCCGCCGATCCCCTGGCCGCCCGCCCCCTCACCGCCGCCGACCTGAAGGTGTGACATGACCGACCGCTCCGCCGACACCGCCCTCCTCGACGCCGCCCGCACCCTGGACGCCGCCGACCCGCTCGCCGCGCACCTCGACGCGTTCGTCGAGGCCCCGGGCGTCACCGCCTATCTGGACGGCAACTCGCTCGGCCGCCCGCTGCGCGACGTGCCGGAGAAGCTCGCCGCGTTCGTGCGCGAGGACTGGGGCACACGCCTCATCCGCTCCTGGGACGAACAGTGGATGGCCCTGCCGATGGAGCTCGGAGACCGCATCGGCGCCATCACCCTCGGCGCGGGGCCGGGGCAGACGGTCGTGTCGGACTCCACGAGCGTCCTGCTGTACAAGCTCATGCGGGGGGCCCTTCGACAGGCTCAGGGCCCCAGGGGCACGGCTCAGGGATCCGCGGGGCGGACGGAGCTCGTGATCGAAGAGGGGAACTTCCCCACCGACCGGTTCCTCGCCGAGGGCGTCGCGGCGGAGATGGGGGCCACGCTGCGCTGGATCACGCCCGACCCGGTGCACGGCGTCACGGTCGACGACGTCGCGGCCGTGGTCTCCGAGCGGACGGCGCTCGTCTCGCTCAGCCACGTCGACTACCGCTCCGGCGCCCTCGCCGACATGCCCGCCATCACCGCCGTCGTCCATGACGCGGGAGCGCTCATGCTGTGGGACCTCTGCCATTCGGCGGGTGTCGTGCCGATGCAGCTCGACGACTGGGGCGTCGACATGGCCGTCGGCTGCACCTACAAGTACCTCAACGGCGGCCCGGGATCGCCCGCGTTCGCCTACCTCCGCCACGACCTGCAGGGCCTGCTGCGGCAGCCGATCCAAGGCTGGTGGAGCGCGGCCGACATCTTCGCCATGGGCCCGGAGTACGTCCCCGCCGACGGCATCCGTCAGCTCCTCAGCGGCACGCCGCCGGTGACCTCGATGCTCGCGATGCAGGGGATGATCGACCTCATCGAGCAGTCGGGGATCGACGGCGTGCGCGCGAAGTCGGAGTCGCTCACCGCGCTCGCTGTGCGGGCGTACGACGAGCTGCTCGCGCCGCTGGACGTCCGCCTGCTCAGCCCTCGTGACCCGGCGCGACGCGGCGGACACATCACGATCGGCCACCCCGATTTCCGGGAGGTCACCCGGAGGCTCTGGGCGGACGGCGTCATCCCCGACTTCCGCTTCCCTGATGGGATCCGGCTCGGGCTGTCGCCGCTGAGCACCTCACACGCCGAGACCGTGGCCGGGGTGCTCGCGGTCAGGGACGCGTTGGAGTCCGGTGTCTCCTGACCCCGCGGCGCCGGTCGTGCTCGATGACATCGACGCCCGCCCCGGCAGCACCGCCTCGCTCCTGCGCACCCTGATCGGCCTGTATCTGCGCCCGCTGGGAGGCTGGATCTCGGCCGCCGATCTCGTGGCGCTGGCCGCCGACCTCGGCATCCCCGCCGCTCCCGCCCGGACGGGCATCGCCCGTCTCAAGCAGAGGGGCCTGCTCCTGCCGGAGCGCCGCGACGCCGTCGGCTACCGGCTGAGCCCGGCGGCCGTGCCGATGCTGGAGCGCGGCGACCGCCGGATCTTCCGGATGCAGGAGATGACCGACGACGATCCGTGGTGCCTCGTGTCGTTCTCGATCCCGGAGAGTGCGCGCAGCGTGCGTCATCAGCTGCGCCGGCGCCTGCAGTGGATCGGCGCCGGCGTCGTCTCCCCCGCCCTGTGGATCTGCCCCGGGCACCTCAGGGCGGAGGCGGAGCAGATCCTCGACGAGCTCGGCGCCCGCCGCTGGGCGACGCTGTTCGACGCGTCGGCCCCCGCCCCGGCCGGCACGCTGGCCGAGGCCGCGGCGGCGTGGTGGGACCTGGACGCGCTGCGCGGCGAGCACGAAGCCTTCCAGGCCTCGCTCACCGCGCTCCCGGATGCGCCGTTCCCCGCGTACGTGCACCTCATCGACCGCTGGCGGGTGCTGCCCTACACCGATCCGGGACTGCCCCCGGCGATGCTGCCGGCCGACTGGCCGGGCGGACGCAGCTTCGAGGCGTTCGCCCGCCTGTCGGCGGCGTGGGCGGCACCCGCCCTCGCGCATGTCCGCGCCGTGACGGCCTAGTCGGTCCGGGCGACCTCGCGCACGAATCCGGTCACATGCTCCTGCAGCCGCAGGATCCGCATCTCGCGCGCGAGCTCGCGGTCGTACCCCGGATAGGCCAGCGGCGGGAGCTTGCGCACCGCCGCGTTGCAGCCGAACTCCGCGCACGCGAGCACACCGACCGTGTCGCCCTTGCGGCCGGCGGCCCCGGCGCGTCGGGCGACGTACAGCTGCACGTCGTTGCGGAGCGTCACGTCCTCGCACCACGAGCACTGGGCGCGGGCGAGCACGCGCTGCTCGGCGCGCTGCAGCACGACGCCCACGGGTTCGTCGTCGATCCACACGACGACATAGGCGCGCCGGGGCAGCTTCGGGTCGATCCAGCCGAGGTAGTCGAGCCGGTCGAAATCGGTCTCGGCGAAGCCGGGCGGCAGAGTGATGTCGGAGACCTCCTTGCGGGAGGCGTTGCAGAAGGAGGCGCGCAGGGCGCGCTCGTCGATGGGACGCATGAGGGGAAGAGCTTTCGGTGTGATCGCCGGAACGGCGAGACGGATCGGAGGATCACCCGGACGATGCCGGGGTACGACGCAGCACCGGGGACGGGGTTCCGCCTCCGGCCGGTCCTCAGCCTCTGCCTGCGGCGCTGAACGCGCCTGCAGCTCCGCTCCGCGCCCCGAGGGCACTCATCGACGACAGCACCCGGCGAGCCTACACCCGTTTGTTTCGTCGCGTGTCGGGAGCGCTGCGGGATCCCGACCTCGTCGACGTACTCTGGCCGGACGCCGATCCGAAGGAGTTCCCGTGTCCACGCCGCTGCACCGCCGTCCGCCCCTCGAGGTGCGTGAGCGTGCGACGTGCATGTGCAGGAACGGCGGCCGCTGCTCCTCGTCGGCCCCCGGCCACGCCCTGCACCTGATCCAGGAGCGTCTCGCCGCGGCGACCCCGGCGCGATGGGCGGACGCGTTCGTGATCGCGGCGGATCCGGGCGCCGGAGACCTCGTCGTCCGCACGCTCGACGGCACCACGCACACGCTGTGGAACGGCTCCGGCGCCGCGCTGGAGGCCACCATCGGCAGCCCGGTCGCCCTCCACCTCGACTACGCCGTGCTCGCCGTGGGACGCACCCGCTTCAACGTCGCCGTCGTGTGACGAGGGCCTGATCCCCTCGGGTCAGGCGCTCGCCATCATCATGTCGCGGACCGCCATGCACGCGTTCATGCAGGCCTGGCACGCCTGAGCGCAGAGGCGGCAGACGTCGCTGTGATCGGCATGCTGCATGCACTCGTCCATGCACATCTGGCACATCGCGATGCAGGCGTCCAGCATCGCCATCATCGTGGCCGGGGTCATCCCCTGCATGCGGAGCATCGATCGCATCATCGTGTGGCACATGTCCGCGCAGTTCATGCACGCGAGGGCGCAGTCCATCTCCTGCGTCGCGCACACCGTGCAGGCCTGCTCGCAGGCGGCACACGCGTCCATACACGCCTGGAGCACCGACATGTCCATCATCGCCATGTCCGGCATCGACTCCATGTTCTTGGATATGGCACCCATCATCATCGCGTCCATCGCACACCGCTCCCTTCGTCCAGGACGACGGGCAGGACACCCGCCTGGCGCCAGGCTAACCCCTGTGCGGGCGGGAGTCGATGGGGGCGGAACGCTGACACGCCCGTCGGTGAATGTCAATCCCGTGGACGGACCGCGACGCCGGTGCGACGCTCGAAGAGAAATCGATCCGTCCAGGAGAGGAGCCTCTTATGAGTGGCGCAGATGACATGAAGAATTCCGCTGAGAAGCTGGGTGGCAAGGTCAAGGAAGGCTTCGGCAAGCTCACCGACAACGAGAAGCTCGAGGCCGAAGGCCAGGCGGATCAGGTGAAGGCCGACGCGAAGCAGGCCGGCGAGAACGTGAAAGACGCCGCGGGCAAGGCCGGCGACAGCGTCAAGGACGCGTTCAACCGCTGATCCCCCACCCGCTGAACCCATGAAGAGGGGGAGGCTCGCCGATGGCGAGCCTCCCCCTCCGCACTCGGGTCAGACCTTGCGGCTGCCGGTGATCGCTCGGATCAGCCAGGCGATCACGGCGATGGCCAGGAGCACCAGACCGACCCACAGCAGGAACTGGAGCGACTGCACCAGTCCTCCGGTGATCGCGAGGATCACGGCGATGACGATGACGATGATCAGGAGGATGTTCATCGGTCTTTCCCTTCTCTGGGGGCGCGGGCGCCCGACTGCGGTGACCTCACGCTAGACCCGAACCACACCCTCTCTGGAGGGGGTTGACTTGGACCCTCCCGATGCGCGAAGGAGCAGAGCAATGCCAGGACGACGCAACAACTCGCTGAAGGATCCGGAGCTGTACGAAGAGCTCCGCGACGACGGGGCTTCGAAGGAGAAGGCCGCCCGCATCTCGAACGCGGCCGCACGAGACGGCCGCAGCTCGGTCGGCCGCCGCGGCGGGAAGCACGGGGACTACGAGGACTGGACCGTTCCCGAGCTGCGGAAGCGCGCGAAGGAGTTGGGTCTCACCGGCTACAGCGGCAAGCGCAAGGCCGAGCTCATCTCCGAACTGCGAAACCACTGACCCGGATGACGCGCTTCGGGATCGAGGAGGAGTTCCTCCTGCTCGATGAGGATTCGCTCGTCCCCGTCGCCCTCAGCGGTGACATCCTGGAGCGCATCGGCGATGACGTCACCGCCGGACGCGTGACCACCGAGTACCTGGCCTCGCAGGTCGAGGCGCTCACCGACCCGGTGCGCACCGGCGCCGAGGCCGTCCAGGAGCTGACGGCGTTGCGCACGGCCATCGGGAGGCAGGCACGCGTCCGGCGCGCGATCGCGGCACCGACCGGCGCGCCGTTCACCACTCTCCGCTCGCCGCGCCTCTCACCGTCGGCGCACTACGACGACGTCGCGCGACGGCTGGCGCACCTCACCCGCGAGCACGAGGTCAACGGCCTGCACGTGCACGTGGAGGTGCCGGACGAGGAGGAGCGGGTCCGTTCCCTGAATCGGCTTCGCGCGTGGCTGCCCCTGCTGCTCGCCCTCAGCACGAACAGCCCGTTCGGCAACGGTCTCGACACGGGCTTCGCGAGCTGGCGGAGCATGCTCATCCGCCGACTCCCCTCGTCGTGGTGTCCGCCCCGGTTCGCCGACGTCGACGACTACCGCACGCGCGTGGACCAGCTCCTCGACCTCGGGACCATCGGCGAGGCGACCTCCCTCTCCTGGGCGGTGCGCCTCTCCGAGCGCTACCCGACCGTGGAGGCGCGCGTCGCGGACACGCAGCTCACCGCGGAGGACGCCGTCCTCTCCGCGCTGCTGACCCGCGGGATCGCCCTGTCGTCCGGGCAGCGGATCGTCGCCGATGAGACGGAGACGATCGACGCGTCGATCTGGATGGCGTCGCGAGCCGGGATGACGGCCCGCCTCCTGGATCCGCTCACGGGCGAGATCGCCCCGGCCTGGACGGTGGCGGAGCACCTTCTCGACGACATCGGACCGGTGCTGGACGAGCTCGGCGATGCGGACGCGGTGCGGGCGGGCCTCGCCCGGATACGGGCCGACGGGACCGGCGCGGCACGGCAGCGTGCGGCGCACGCACGGGACGGGCTCCCCGCGCTCCGACGGCTCCTGCAGGAAGGTACCGGAACACCGCCTGACTGACCGGCCCTCGCGTCCGTCGCCCGGAGTAGGGTCGGCCTGTGTCATCCTTCGCCCCGCTCCAGCGGCTCGTCATCGCGATCGCCGTGCTGGCCTCGTTCGTCACGTTCCTCGACGGGACAGTGGTGAACGTCGCCCTTCCCGCCATCAGCGAGGAGCTCGGCGGCGGGATCACCACGCAGCAGTGGGTCGTCGACGCGTACCTCATCACCCTCAGCGCGCTGATCCTGCTCGCCGGCTCCCTGTCCGACGCCTACGGACGGGTGCTGGTGATGCGGATCGGCCTCATCGCCTTCGGCATCGCGTCCGTCGCGGTCGCCGCCGCGATCGACCCGCTCATGCTCATCGTGGCCCGCGGGGCCCAGGGGGCGGCCGGGGCCCTGCTCGTCCCCAGCTCCCTCGCGCTCATCACCGCGACCATGCGCGGCGACCTGCAGGCGAGGGCCATCGGCGTCTGGACCGCCTTCACCACGGCCGCTCAACTGGTCGGTCCGCTGCTCGGCGGGCTCTTCGTCGACTTCCTGTCCTGGCGCTTCGTCTTCCTCATCAACGTCCTCCCCATCGGGGTGACGCTGGTGCTGCTCGCCCGCCTGCATCTGCCGGAGCACCCGCGGGGCGTCCGCGTGGACTGGTGGAGCGGTGTACTGTGCGCGCTGGGGCTGGGCGCCATCGTCTTCGCCCTCATCGAGCAGCCGAACCTCGGGTGGGCCTCCCCCGCGATCTGGATCCCCGCCGTGGCCGGGGCCGCGCTCTTCGCCGTCTTCCTGTGGCGCCAGGGCCGCTCGGCCACGCCGCTCATGCCGCTCTGGCTGTTCCGGGTGCGCGACTTCGGGTGGGGCAACCTCGCCACGCTGTTCGTGTACGCCGCGCTCTCCCTCAACGGCTTCGTCGTCGGCGTCTACCTCCAGCAGGGGGCGGGACTGAGCGCGACGGCGGCGGGGCTCGCGAGCCTGCCGATGACGATCCTCATGATCCTGCTGAGCTCCCGTGCCGGCGGGTGGGCAGGGCGCTGGGGCCCGCGCATCTTCATGACCGTCGGGCCGCTGATCATGGCCGTCGGAGCGCTGATGCTGCTGACCGTGAACGCCGCCTTCGACTACTGGGCGCAGGTGCTCCCCGCCATGATCGTGATGGGCCTCGGCCTGTCGCTCACCGTCGCCCCGCTGACGGCCGCGATCCTCGGCGCCATCGATGAGAACCACTCCGGCATCGCCTCCGCCGTGAACAACGCCGTCTCCCGCGTCGCCGGTCTGCTCGTGGTCGCGATGCTGTCGACCATCGTCGGCGGCACCCTCGACCTCGGCGGGTTCCACAACGCGGCCTGGGTCACGGCGGCGCTCCTCGTGCTCGGCGGCGTCGTGTCGTGGATCGGGATCCGCCGGAACCCCTCGGAGGCCGCGGCCCCGCCCGCCGACGCCCCCGCGCAGCCGACGCCTCAGCCGCGATGAGCCTCCCCCGTCCCCCGCGCGGTCGAAGCAGCATACGCGTCTCCCTGGCGCCGGCGGCCCTCGTCGCGGTCGGGATCCTCGCCCTCTCCGCCTGCACCGCTCCGTCCGCTCTCCCCGCGGAGGGAACGGCGCCGTCGGCCGCGGTCGCGCTGCCTCCGACCGCCGCCCTCCCGGACTACCAGCTCGGCGGCGCGTACGATCCGGCCGAGGGTGTGGGCATCGTCGGGCGAGACCGCAGCGCGGAGCCGGCTGCCGGCCTCTATTCCGTCTGCTACGTCAACGGCTTCCAGACCCAGCCGGGCGAGCTCGCCGAGTGGCCCGATGGCCTGCTCCTGCACGACGGTGACGAGGTGGTCTTCGATCCCGACTGGCCCGACGAGGCCCTCCTGGACACCACCAGCGCGGCACAGCGGTCCCGCATCGCCGAGATCGTGATCCCGTGGATCGAGGGCTGTGCGGACTCCGGCTTCCAGGCGGTCGAGTTCGACAACCTCGACTCGTTCTCGCGCGCGGACGGCGCCCTGACCCTGGACGACAACCTCGCCCTCGCAGAGCTCTTCGTCGACGCGGCGCACGGCGTCGGGCTCGCCGCCGGGCAGAAGAACGCGGCGGAACATGCGGACGCCCTGAAGGAGCGCGCGGGCTTCGACTTCGCCGTCACGGAGGAGTGCGCCGCCTACGCGGAGTGCGGCGCGTACACCGCGGTCTACGGGCCGCACGTGATCGACATCGAGTACACGGATCAGCTCCCTCGGCCGTTCGCGGAGCTGTGCGCCGACCCGGACACCCCGGCGTCGACAGTGCTCCGCGATCGCGACCTCGTCACTCCGGACGAGGAGGGGTACGTGTTCGCCGGGTGCCCGTGACGGCGGGCGCGCTTGCCTGCCGAGCGCCTCGGCGTCAAGTCCCTGGTGGTCTCCGCTCGCGCGGGTGAGGATGCGGGTGATCGATCCGATGGGAGCCCCTCCTCATGACCGTTTCCACCCTCGACGCCGACACCGCCGTCGCCTTCTCGCCGCGCGGCCCCCTGTCGAGCGCCGCCCTCGGTGTCCTCACGGGTCGCGGTGACGACGCCGCCACCCTCCCCGATCTCGCCGCCACAGCCGTCGCCGCGAGCGACGACGTGGTCAGGGACGACGACATCCAGCTCGCCCTGTTCGTCCTCTACGCGTCCTCCTACGGCTCGCTTCCGCAGCTGGATGCGAGTCTCGAGTGGGACGCCGGGGTGGTCACGGCACGCCGTATCCTCGAGGACGCCTTCGAGGCCGCACTGCGTGACAACATGCCGGTGCCCGAGCTTCCCGAACCCACGGTCGACGCCGTGGGTCGCGCCCTGTTCGCCCTCGCTGCAGCGGACACCGGCCCCAGCCTGTCGCGCCACATCGCCAGGAAGGCCACCCGTGAGCAGGCCGAGGAGTCCCTGATCCTGCGATCGGTGTACACGCTGCGGGAGGCCGATCCGCATTCGTGGGCGATTCCGCGGCTGACCGGGCGCCCCAAGGCCGCGCTCGTGGAGATCCAGTCGGACGAGTACGGCGGCGGCCGCCCGCAGCGGGTGCATGCGGAGCTCTACGCCCGAGCGCTGCGCGCCGCAGGACTCGACGACACGTACGGCGCCTATGTCGACGACGCCCCGGCGATCACACTCGCCTCGCACAACATGATGAGCTTGTTCGGACTCAACCGCCGGCTCGTCGGCGCCATCGTCGGCCACCTCGCCGCCTACGAGATGACCTCGTCGATCCCCTGCCGGTTCTACGCCGACGGCCTGCACCGGCTGGGGTTCGCCGACGAGGTCGCCGCGTACTTCGAGGAGCATGTGGAGGCCGACGCGGTACACGAGCAGATCGCCGCCCGTGACCTCGCGGGCAGCCTCGCCGAGGACCGTCCGGAACTGCTGGCGGACATCCTGTTCGGCGCGGCCGCGTGCCTCACGGTCGACGGCTGGGCCGGAGCCCACACCCTCGACGCCTGGACCGAGGGCCGCTCGGCACTGCGGGAGAGGACGACGGCATGAGCGGTCGAGAGGAGCCGGTGACCGTCACGGCGTACCCGGACGGTCCCCTGCTCGTGCGGGGCGAGATCGAGCTGCACGCGAGCGACGGCACGGTGATCGACCCGCGCCGACGCACCGTGGCCCTGTGCCGCTGCGGGCTCTCCGCGCTCAAGCCCTTCTGCGACGGCACGCACAAGGCGGCCGGCTTCCGCACCGAGGACTGAGCGGGCTCAACCCTCCGGCCAGTAGTGACTGTCGGGGACGGCACGCGCACCGAAGATCGCCTGCCCGACCCGCACGCACGTCGCCCCCTCCTCGACGGCGATCTCATAGTCGCCGGACATGCCCATCGAGAGGGCGCCGTCGCCGATGAGCTCGGGGGTCTCCTCGCGCGCCCTGTCCCGAAGAGTGCGCAGCAGCGCGAAGCACTCCCGCACCCGGGCGTCGTCCGGTGTGAGCAGCGCGAGCGTCATCAGCCCGCGGACACGGAGGGCACCGTAGGACGGCAGGGCCTTCAGGAAGCCCGGAAGCTCGTCGGGCGGCATCCCGAACTTCGAGTCCTCGGCCGAGGTGTTCACCTGCACGTACACGTCGAGGCTGCGCCCTGCGGCCTGCAGGCGCCGGTCCAGGGCTTCGGCGACCCGGAGCCGGTCGAGCGCCTGGAACTCCGCGGCGAACGAGGCGACGTCCCTGGCCTTGTTCGTCTGCAGATGGCCGATGACCACCCAGTCCACGTCGAGATCGGCCGTCTCCCGGTTCTTCCGCACGGCTTCCTGCACCTTGTTCTCCCCGAGCCGACGCAGCCCGGCGTCGATGGCCACCCGCACCCGCTCGGTCGGGACGGTCTTGCTCACCGGGAGCAGGTGCACCGCACCCGGATCACGTCCCGCACGCTCGGCGGCGGCGCCGATGCGGGCGCGGACGGCGGCGAGGTTGGCACGGAAATCCGCGGCGGTGACGGCCGTCGGGTAGCGCGCGGCGCCGTCTCCGACAGGCCCAGACTTTGACATAGGTCAAAATTTAACATAGCTTCGGGACCACGTCGCGCGCCCGTCGACGCCCCCTTCGCGAAGGAGCCCTCTCATGTCCACACCCGGCCTGTTCTCCGACACCGCACTGACGGCTCCGCGCCTGCGCACCGAGGTTCCAGGGCCGCGGAGCCGGGCGCTGCACGAGCGCCGGCAACGGGTCGTCCCCCGCGGCGTCGGCAGCGTGCTTCCCGTCTACATCGAGCACGCCGACGGCCCCTGGGTCACCGACGTCGACGGCAACCGCTTCCTCGACCTCGGCAGCGGCATCGGCGTGACGACGATCGGCCACACCAACCTCGCAGCCGTCACCGCCGCGGCCGAGCAGCTCGATCGGGTCACGCACACGCTCTTCACCGTCACCCCGTACGAGGGCTACGTGCGCCTCGCGGAGCTGCTCGCGGAGAAGGTGCCCGGCACCCACGAGACCCGCACGGCCTTCGCGAACTCCGGCGCCGAAGCCGTCGAGAACGCGGTGAAGATCGCCCGGAGACACACGGGACGGCGCGCTGTCGCCGCCCTCGACCACGCGTTCCACGGGCGCACCAACCTCGCGCTCGCCATGAACCACAAGGCGGCGCCGTACGGAACCGGGTTCGGCCCGTTCGCTCCCGACATCCACCGTGTCCCCAATTCCTATCCCTACAGGGACGGCCTCGACGGGACGGAGGCCGCGGCGCGCACGATCGCCCATCTGGAGCAGCGCATCGGCGTCCACGACCTCGCCGCCGTCATCGCCGAGCCCGTCCAGGGCGAGGGCGGCTTCGTCGTCCCTGCCGCGGGCTACCTGCCGACCCTGCAGGAGTGGTGCACGCGGAACGGCGTGGTGTTCATCGCCGACGAGATCCAGACGGGCCTCGGGCGCACCGGGACATGGTTCGCGAGCACGCACTTCGACCTCGTTCCGGACCTCGTGCTCACGGCGAAGGGCATCGCCGGCGGGTTGCCCCTGGCCGGGGTGACCGGTCGCGCCGAGATCATGGACGCACCCGACCCGGGCGGCCTCGGCGGCACGTTCGGCGGAAACCCGGTCTCGATCGCCGCCGCCCTCGCGGTGTTCGACGAGCTGGAGCACGGGACCTTCTTCGCGGACGCCCGGCGGATCGGCGCGCACCTGTCCGCGCGGCTCGAGGGCCTGCGCGCCCGTCACGCCGTCGTCGGGGACGTCCGCGGGATCGGTGCCATGCAGGCCTTCGAGCTGAGCACCCCTGGCACGACGCGACCGCTGGCCGGGGCCGCCTCCATGGTCGCGGAGTTCGCCGCCCAGCGCGGGATCCTGCTGCTCACCGCGGGCAGCGACGGCAACGTGATCCGCTTCCTGCCGACACTCACGACGACGGACGAGCAGCTCGACGTCGCGGTGGACGTCATCGACGAGGCCCTCAGCGCGCTCCGCTGAGCACTTGCAGGCACAGCGCCTCGCCGCTCCAGCGCACGCGGGCGAGGTCGTGCACGATCAGGTCGGGGTGGGCCGCCGCAGAGCCGGCGCCCACTCCGACCACGAGCCCCGCGCCTGCCGCCCGCGCCGCACGGATCCCCGGTGCCGAGTCCTCGAAGACCACGCAGTCCCGCGGGTCCCGCCCGAGCAGACGCGCGGCGCGGAGGTAGGGGTCGGGAGCGGGCTTGCCGCGGTCCACGTCTTCGGCGGCGACGAGCAGGGCGGGTGCCGGGATGCCCGCACCCCGCATCCGCGCGGTCGCGACCGCCCTGTTGCTGCTCGTCGCAACCGCCCAGAGCTCGGACGGCAGCGCAGCGAGCAGGGCAGCGGCCCCCGGGATCCCGGTGGTCGCCGGGGCGACGGCGAGCTCTCGCGCGAGGAGATCGACGGTCGCCTCGGCGGCCCGCTCCGGCCCGACGATCGCCGCGACCACCTCACTCGGTCGCATGCCGTGCGGGGCGTCTCGGAGGAAGTCGAATCCCGGGGCGTACCGGCGGGCCCAGGCATCCCACGCGATCGCCGCCGAGGGGACCGAATCCACCAGCACGCCATCGCAGTCGAACAGGACCCCCGCGGCGTGCACGATCACTTCGGAGCCCTGAACCTCCTGTGCTATTTTTGGCATAGGTCAAATCTATCCGAGGAGAGTGCATGTCCGCGTCCCGCACGCCCCGCACGGCCGTCGCCGTCCGCCACGTCCCCTTCGAAGACCTCGGGATCCTCGCCCCCCTGCTGGCGGAGCGCGGTTACGAGACCACCCTCCTCGATGCCGGCGTCGACGAACTCGACGCGGACGCCGTCGCCGGAGCCGACCTGCTCATCGTTCTCGGCGGACCGATCGGGGTGTACGACGACGATCGCTACCCCTTCCTGCTCTCCTCGAAGGCCGCCGTCGCGGCGCGACTCGACAGCGGCGGCGCCACGCTCGGCGTCTGCCTCGGCGCGCAGCTCCTCGCCGAATCCCTGGGCGCAGCGGTCCGGCCGACCGGCGCGGTCGAGATCGGCTTCGGTCCGCTCACGCTGACGCCCGAGGGCCGGGAGTCGGTCCTGGCCCCGCTCGACGGCGAGCCCGTGCTGCACTGGCACGGGGACGAGTTCGCGATCCCCGCCGGGGCGCAGTCCCTGGCGCACACCCCGGGCTTCCCGCATCAGGCCTTCGCGGTGGGGCGCACTCTCGGCCTCCAGTTCCACCTGGAAGCCGACCACCGCGTCATCGAGCGCTGGCTCATCGGCCACGCCCACGAACTGCATCACCACGGCATCGACCCGCGGGTGATCCGGGAGCAGGCACGCGTCCTCGGCCCCCGGCTCGAGACGCTCGCCACCCGCGTCCTCACCGACTGGCTGGATGCGGTCGAGGCCTAGCGAGCCGGCCGGGGCAGCGGAAGAGGCCGGACCCCCAGCGAATCCGGCCTCTGCTCCCCTCGACCTCAGGCGGCGCGACGCAGCGGCACCGTCGGGAAGTCGATCGGCACGTCGAGCGCGATGTTCACGTAGTTCGTGAAGAGGTTCAGCGCGACCTGGCCGATGGTCTCGACGATCTGCTCGTCGTTCCAGCCGTGCGCGCGGAGGGCGTCGACATCGGCCGAGGTCACCTGGCCGCGCTCGTCGACGAGCTTGAGCGCGAAGGCCAGCAGCGCCGCGGTGCGCGGGTCGTCGGAGGTGCCTTCCTGCGCCTCGGCGAGGACCTCGGTCGAGAGGCCGGCCTTCTTGCCGAGCGCGGTATGCGCGGCGAGGCAGTAGCCGCACGAGTTGCGGTTCGCGACGGCGACGGCGATCTGCTCACCCAGCGCCGCACCGAGCGTGCCCCCACCGTAGGCGCCGAACGCGCTCCACATGCTGGTCAGGGCCGCAGGCGAGTTCGCGACCGCGCGGAACATGGCGGGGACGGCGCCGAAGGCGGAGCCGATCCGCTCGAGCTGGTCCTTGACGGGGCCGGTGGCGGCCTCACGGTCGACGAGAGGGACGTTGGGCATGGGATGCTCCTTTGTTCGAGACGAGCCGGGTTCGGCTTCCCCTTCAGTCTTCCGCGGCAGTGAGTACGATACGTATCATTTGATCTTGCATTCATGACACATCGTCCAGAAGAATGGAGGAATGCCGCCGCTCGACCGCCTCACCCCGTTGCTCGACCGCTTCCGAGTGCGCAGTCGCCTGTTCCACACCGGACCGCTCTGCGGCACCACGGTCTTCGCGGCGAGCGCCGGCCACGGCTTCCTCCACGTGCTGCGGCGCGGCGAGATGGAGGTGACGCATCAGCGCCCGGACGGACGCATCGAGCGCGAGACCATCACCCGCCCGAGCCTGTTGTTCTTCCCCCGCCCGATCGATCACACCTTCCTCAATGCCCCGACCGAGGAGTCCGACTTCGCCTGCGCCACGATCGATTTCGACGGCGGGGCCACCCACCCGCTCGTGCGCACCCTCCCCTCCGTGATCGTCCTGCCGCTCGACGAGGTGTCCACCCTCGCGCCTGCGCTCGACCTCCTCTTCGCCGAGGTCGACAACGTGCGCTGCGGTCGTCCCCTGCTCGCCGACCGGATGTTCGAGGTCGTGCTCATCCAGCTCCTCCGCTGGATGCTCGACCACTCCGGCGAGCTGGCGCTTCCCCCGGGACTGCTGCCCGGACTCTCGGACGAGCGTCTGGCACCCGCGCTCGTGGCGATGCACGAAGCACCCGGCGAGCCCTGGAACCTCGACACGCTCGCGCGCACCGCGGCCATGTCGCGCAGCGCCTTCGCCGCCCGCTTCAAAGAGGTCGTCGGCCGCGCGCCGGGCGACTACCTGACGGAGTGGCGGCTCACGATCGCCCAGGAGCAGCTGCGTGCCGGCATGTCGGTGAGCGCGGTCGCCGCCGATCTGGGCTACGCCAGCGCGTCGGCGTTCTCCCGCGCGTTCGCCCAGCGGCTCGGCCGTTCGCCGCGCGCCTGGCTCGGCCTCGCGGCCTGAACTCACCCGCCGGCCGCGGGTGTCCGCTCAGAGGTGGAGGCAGGAATCGAACCTGCGTACACGGTCTTGCGGACCGCGACCTGGCCACTCGGTCACTCCACCGGGTTCGGGCGTCGTCAGTTCCGGGGCGGCGAGTACCCCTGCAGGAACCTGCCGAAGCGCTGCACGGCGTCGACGAGGACCTCCGTCTCGGGCAGGAAGGCGACGCGCACGTGGTCGGAGTCCGCGCCGTTGAAGGCCCGCCCGTGCACCAGGAGGATGCGCTCCGCATCGAGGAGATCGAGCACCAGGCGCTCGTCGTCCTGGATGCCGTAGACCTCCGGGTCGAGCCGCGGGAAGAGGTAGAGCCCACCACCGGCCTCCTGCACCTCGACACCGGGGATCTCCCGCAGCGCCGCCGTCGCCGCGTCGCGCTGCACCGTCAGACGCCCCTCCTCCGCGACGAGGGCGTCGAGCGACGTGTCGTGCTCCAGCGCCGCCGTGATCGCATGCTGCGCCGGTACGGACGCGCACATCCGCATCGAGGCGAGCAGCCGCACTCCCGAGAGGAAGGCGTCGTCTGCGGCGAACCCTGTCGTCAGCGCCCATGCCGCCCGATATCCGGCGACGCGGTGCGTCTTCGACAGTCCAGCGAAGGTCACACACGGCACGTCGGGCGCGACCTGCGCCGTGGAGAGGTGCGTGAAGCCCGGGTACACGACGCGGTCGTAGATCTCGTCCGAGAGCAGGAGGAGTCCGTGACGACGGGCGAGGTCGGCGATGCCCTCCAGCGTCGCGCGGTCGTACACCGCCCCGGTCGGGTTGTTCGGGTTGATGATGACGATGGCCACCGTGCGCGGTCCGATCGCCGCAGCCATGGCCTCGAGGTCGGGACGCCAGCCGGCTTCCTCGACGCAGGGGTAGTGGACCGGCTCTCCTCCGGCGAGGACGGTCGAAGCCGTCCACAGCGGATAGTCGGGGCTCGGGACGAGCACCTCGTCCCCCGGTTCCAGGAGCGCCTGCAGGGTGAGGCCCACGAGCTCGGACACCCCGTTGCCGACGGTCACCGCATCGATCCCCAGGGCCGGGAATCCGGGTCGGCGCGCATAGTGCGCGCGAATCGCCTCGCGCGTCTCCGGCAGACCAGGGGACTCGGAGTAGCCGTGGGCACGGGGAAGCGCCGCTCGCAGCGCCTCCACGATGACCGGCGGCGCCTCGAAGCCGAACGGGGCGGGATTGCCGATGTTCAGGCGGAGGATCTGCTCGCCACGGGCCTCCAGCTCTGCGGCCCGCTCCGCCACCGGACCGCGCAGGTCGTAGAGCACGCCGTCCAGTCGCGACGACCGCCCGACCCGGAAGACAGCCGCCGTCTCGCCCTGCGTCACGCGCCCTCCTCGGTCGAGGCCGGTCCGGCGGCTGCGGCGACATCGTCGGCGAGGCGGCGCAGCTCCGCGTCGTCGAGATCGTGCACGGTCACCCGCACGTGGCGCCCCCCGGCGGAATCGTCCTCCAGGGTGAACTCGGAACCCGGACGGACGAGCCAGCCACGGCGCGCCAGCCGATCCGCGACCACGCCGGCGTCGTCGCGGACGTCGACCCACACGTTCAGGCCGCTCTCCCCGGAGGCTTCCACTCCGCGGGCGGCGAGGAGCGCCACGAAGGACCGGTTGCGGGCCACGTAGCGGGCGCCTGCCGTCGCGATGAGCCGATGGACCTCCTCGTCACGGAGCATGGCCGCGGCGAGCTGCTGCATGACATGGCTCACCCACATCGTCCCGGGGCTGAGCCGGAGGGCGAGCCGCTCCGCCGTGACCGGGTCCGAGGCCGTCACCGCCAGGCGCATGTCCGGCCCGAGGAACTTCGACACCGACCGCACGAGGGCCCAGCGTTCGTGCGCCGGGCCGATGATGCTCGCGTAGGGCGTGGGGGCGAGCAGGGAGAAGTGGTCGTCCTCGATCACGAGGACATGCGGATGGGGCGCGAGCACCTCCTGCAGTTCCGCAGCGCGGGCGGCGCTGGTGCTGACCCCGGTGGGGTTGTGCGCACGGGGCGTACAGACGATCGCGCGCACGCCGGCCTCCAGGGCCTCGCGCACTCCCTCCACGGTCAGCCCCTCCTCGTCGACCGGGATGGCGACGGGCGTGTACCCGGCCAGCCGCGCGGTCTGGATGCTGGAGAGGAAGCAGGGGTCCTCGAGGCCCACCCGGTCGCCGTGCACGAGCGTCTGGGCGAGCAGCCGCTCCACGGCGTCGACGGCGCCCGCGGTGACCGAGAGCCGGAAGGGACGCGGCTGGTCCTCTGCGATCCAGCGCGTCGCCCACTCGGCGAGTTCGGCGTCGATCACCGACTCGCCGTAGAGGACGGACCGGGGATGCACCGTCGCGAGGGCCGCGGCGAGATCGGGCAGCAGGGCCGCCTGGGGGTTCCCGCTGGCGATGTCACGCAGGGCCGTTCCGGGCGTGAAGCCCTCATCCGGCGTGGCAGCCGGTCCGAGCACCGTCGTGCCGGTGCGCCCGCCGGTGGTCGCGATGCGCGCCGTCACGAGGGAGCGATAGGCCGCGAGCACGGTGTTGCGGTTGACGCCGAGGCGCTGTGCGAGGGTGCGGACAGGAGGGAGGCGGTCGCCGGCGACGAGGGTTCCCCGTTCGACGAGGTCGCGCACGCTCTCGGAGATCTCGGCGGCGGTGACACCGCTGATCGCATCGGTCTCGCCGTCTCTGCTCTCCGCCGTGCCCATGACTCGACGGTAGGGGAGATTTTGACCTATGTCAAAACCTCCCCCACCGATCAGGGACGGTCGTCGACCTCCACGCCGTCCTCGATCTCCTCCGGCTCCAGATCGGTCACGTCGACCTCCGGGGCGTCGCCTTCTCCGTTGTTGGCGGTCGGGGGCTCCCCCTGGAACCCGGTCGTCTCGTCCTGGCGCGGATCGGTCATGCTGCCTCCTCGGTCGATGGGGTTCCATGATCTCCGTACCGTCGGACGGCGGCGAGCGCCTTGACAACGCCGGCTCCTCCCGCTCCCTGCGCACGCAGGCGGGGTCCAGGGAAGGGCGATACCGTGCAGAGGCGATGTCCGCTCCGACGGACCCGCTCTCCGCACGATCACCGCGATCCCCCGACAGAGGACACGATGACCCCCGGCACTCTGCCCCTCGCCGCTTCCGCCCCCGGCTACGACGGATTCATCGGCTGGGTGCTCAGCCTGATAGAGACCCTCGGCGAGGTCGGCGTCGGCCTCGCGGTACTCATCGAGACATTCGTCCCCCCGATCCCATCCGAGGCGATCCTGCCCGCGGCAGGCTTCCTCGCCTACGACGGCCGGATGAACGCCTGGGGCGCCTGGGCCGCGGCCACCCTCGGAGGGCTCGTCGGCGCGTGGATCTGGTACGGACTCGGCGCGGCGGTCGGCCGGGACCGCACCCGACGCATCGTCGGACGCATCCCCCTCCTCGACCACGACGACTTCGACAAGGCGGAGGCGTTCTTCGCCCGCTGGGGCGGCGGCGCGGTGCTGTTCGGCCGCTGCGTGCCTCTCGTGCGCTCCTTCATCTCGATCCCCGCCGGCATCGAGCGCATGGCGCTGTGGAAGTTCACGCTGTACACCCTGGTCGGGTCGGCCGTCTGGAACGGCATCTGGATCGGCCTCGGGTTCGCCTTCGGCCCCGCCATCCGGCCGATCCTCGAGCAGTGGAGCGGCGTGATCTCCGACGTGGTCGTCGGCCTGCTCATCCTGCTGCTCCTGGTGTTCATCGCGCTGCGCATCCGCCGCCGTATGCGGGAGGCCGCGGCACGGCGCGCGGAGGACAACGGGTCCGCCTGAGATACGGCTCCGCGCCGTGCTGCACGCGGACGCAGCACCTGCTCGAAAGCGCCGACGCGCCGAAGGAACCATTCGTCGTCCCACCAGCCGGTCGCGCGCGCAGGTCCAGCTCGCGGTGAGTCGGTCACGCCCCCCGGTGGACTCGTCCTCCTCGCGGGGGCACTTCGCGCTCGCCGCGAACCGGGGTGCTCACCTCTGGGGAGCGTGCCCTGTCCCCCAAATGGCCGACTTGTTGCCAACCGGCGGCTCTGGGAGGCTCAGCTACGCATCGAAGGTTCGGAGCTTCCGGTCCTGGGGGCGGCCTTCGCTGACGATCGGAGAGAAGTGAAGAACAAGACAAAGGGCACCTACGCTGCTGCCCTCGCTCTGGTGGCCGTACTGGCGGGTGGGGTCATCCCTGCAGCCGCCACTGAGGCGCCCCCGCCCAGCGCGGTAGCGACCAACACGGATGTGAGCCCTAAGTGCGTCTCGGGCTGGCGATACCAAGCCCTCCAGCGCACCAGTAGCTCTCTAGTGAAGATCGGGCCCACGCATTCGAGTCGCAACGGGACCGGTTCCTCCGCGAGCATGACCCTGACTTCGACAGTATCGGGAACAGTGGGAGCTGCATGGACCGGCTCGACCAACGTATCGGGCAGCGTGAAGCTCGCTTCGATCTCTGGCACCTTCGGCATCAACGCGCAGGCGAGCGTGACCGCAACCGTCGGCAACTCGATCACGATCACCGTGCCGGCGGGCAAGACGGGGAACGGTGATTACGGAATTTGGAAGACGTACGTCACGGGCAAAGAGGTGTACTACCTCAACAACTGCACGTCCGGAGCGAGTTCCGCGACGAACGTGTGGGCGCCGTACCGCGTGGGCTGGAACACGTGGATCAGTTGAGAAGGAACGTACTTACGGTCAGCGGGGCCGCCATTTTGGTGGCGGCCCTCGCCGGCTGCACAGGAGGCACTGAGGAGGCGCAGCCGACCAGCCCGCCGGCCCCCTCAGCCTCGTCTGCGCCTACGGCGTCGCCCTCCCCATCCGCCTTGCTCGCAACCTACGCTGACGACGAGGAGGCATACGGGAAGCTCAACTCCGTTCGAGGACTTGCGGAGCTCGGCCCCTTCGACAGGGACAGCGAAGGCATCGCCGTGTACGTACGTTGCTTCGGTGAAGGAGCCGTCAGTATCGAGATCGAGGGCGTTGCACAGTTCAAGCAACAGTGCCTCACTGACGCCAACGACCCGGGAACACGCAACACCTTCGACGCCCGGTACGTGGACCGCATTACCGTTCGAGGACAAGCAGACAACAACCAGCTCTGGTCCCTAGCCGTTACAGCACTCCCGGCCAGTTGACAGGCCGAGCCCATCGCTGCGGGATCAGCGCTTGCCCGGTGCTCCCACCCCTCAGTTGATCCCATACCTTTGATCCGCATGAACACGGTTGAGGATCTCGTGGGCGAGCTGCGGCGGCGCGGTTTCGCCCAGCGCAGGGTGGGCACCGAAGCCGATCCGGTCGAGTGACGAGACCGGGCGTGGGAAGCCGCCCATCGTCTCTATCGTCCCGTGCAGACGATGCAGGGAGGTTTGGGCGTCGTCTCCGTTTGAAGGACTGGCCAGCGAACGAGCTTGAACTCGTAGCTCACCGAGCTGCGGGTCAGCAAGGCGATCAAGCGGATGCGCATCGCACTACCGGCTGACGCACCCGGAGCTTCCCAGTGAACGACGAAAGCCCCGCCGGATCGGCAGGGCTTCGGTCATAGTTCAGGTGCAACCACAGCTAAACACAGCGCTTGGAAGTCGCGGAAGGACTATCCCGTAAGGGATCGCGCCGTCGCGGCGGTGGCGATGGTCTCTAGTCGGCTCGCGCTCGCGACGAACGTGTCCTTGAACTCGTACCAGTGACGCAGCCTCCCGACCTTGTCACCGGCGCCGAGCATGACATCATTCCTCGGCTCGTCAACGGCTGTCTGCGCCCAGTGGTTCGCGAGCACGAGGAGGGCCTGCAGTTCATCACGTACACCCTTGTCCGAGATCAGGAGCTTCGCGTGCGTGGCCGCGCGGTCGAGGGCTTCACGGTTCTCCATCATCGGCTTCATGTCGGTCGGGTTCGCCCACTGCTGTGTGATGTAGACGTCAATATCTTCGACCGTCTGCCGTGATGCGATCAGCATCGCCGGGCTATCCGCGCTCTCGATCCATCGCCGAGCACTTACCAGCACCTCGAGGATCGCGAGCCTAGCGGCGTCCTCGAGGTCGTACTTCCGCGTGGCGGCCCGTTGCCGTTCGTTGGCCTTATTGGCGAGGTGCGTCGCGCCAAGGCCACCCACGAGCGTGCCCGCGACGCCGATTAAAGCGAGCCACATCGCCTCGCTCACGTCGCGATACCGGACGCCGACGGCTCAGAAGCAGCCTCAGGGTCGGCCCCGCCGTCACTCACAGTGTCAGTCTTCTCCTCCTCTTCGGCGACAGCGTCCGGGGAAAGCGTGCTGAGCAAGTCATCGAGTTTGCGAGCCTGGCTACTCGCTTCCAGATATTCCTGATACTGCGTCTGAGCGCTCTGAATCACTGCGTCGTAGAGGCGATAGCTACCGTTGAACGACTCGAATTGGCTGTGGAAGTACTCATCCTCAGTGCTCTTGATCCCTTGCACCCAGCCGCTCGAGCCTGGGCGCTGGCCGAGCACGAAGACGACCTCAATGAAAGGAATCTCGTGGTCTCGCTGCTGCTGGCTGAGCAGGCTGGCCAGGGCGGCGGCGTATTTCGCTCCCTGCTCTGCGAGCTTTCGCGCATCTACCTTGACACCGTAGCGCTTCAGCTCAACGATGACATGGCGTCCACCGACCGTCTTATAGCGAATATCGATGCGACCGGTGATCTCTTTATCCAGTTTGTCCTTGGCGAACAACCCCGGGGCGATCTTGCGGAGGTTCTCCTCAATCTGCTCGCTACCGGTTGCTCGCTCCCAGGAAGGATCGAGCAACCAGAGGTGGTCGAAAAGATGCTCTTGCAGCACCTTCTCTTTCTCGTTGGCGTCTGTCAGGTCTTGCAGCTTCTCGATGGCTTCGACCCGCGACCTCAGGATGTCCACCCAAAGCCCCGCCTCGTACGCGTCCTGTTGCCCGAGCAACGGCAAGAGGTCGGCCGCCGTCACATTGCTCAGGAGCTCCAGGTCCTGAGCCGACTGACGCAACCCGACACGGGCGAACGCCAGGACGCCAGACCGAAACAGCGCAGACCGATCCTCAGCCGCGGTTTTCCCTTCAAACTCCAGTCCGGCGATCGTCCCGACCATCGTCCGAGCACTCTCCTGCTGCCACTGCGGAAGCTCGTCTACCCAGCCCTGCAACTTGGGGTACCGAGCGAGGGCATCTTTCGCTTCACGCTTCGGCCGTGCGTTACTCCACTGCTCAGCTGCCGACACGAATGCCTGTCTCAGGAACTTCTGCAGAGCGATGACTCTTTCGTCGTCCTCGATTAGGCGCTGCCGGTCGCTTGTCGCGATGTCGTCGTAACCCTCCTCATCGAGATCGAGGAAGTCCGCTTCAATCTGTCCGGTCACATAGTTCCCGAAGAGTCTGCTGAAGTCGAGCTTCTCAATGATCCCCTCCTGGATCGGACGCTTGCGCGCCAGCACGATGATGTTCTTGAGACTGCCAGCGTCGGGGTCGTCCGTGAGATCTGTCGGCGTCTTGGTGGTGCCGAACCATCCTTTGACCGTCCAACCCTTTTCTGCGCTGACGATCCCGGAAGAAATCTCGAAACGCTCGATGCCCTTGGGAAGTGCGGCGGCTGGGATCTTGTCGCCCGGGAACTCCCAGATGAACTCGAGCTTCTTGAGTTCCTGCCTGTCGGCGTAAGTGACCCGCTTGCCGTTGACCAAGATATGAAAGCCGCCCTCATCGATGGGCGTCATGTCTAGGACGTCGAATCTTCGCGCGAGTCGCTTACGGAGGGCGGCGGCGGTCAAGCCCGCGCGCTTGCTCTTCAGGCTTGAAAGGACGAGCGTGGTCCCCTTCTTCTTGTACTCATCGGGCACTTCGATCGGTTGGGGGTGGTAGGGAAGCTCGTTCTTGATGCACTCCTCGAGCTCTTCAACCTTGATCACGAAGCCGTTGGCGTCTCCGCCATCCGTCTGGCTGTATACCTCCACAACTTCCGCAAGGGAGAAGACCGAGAGCTTACCGATACCCTTGCGTCCCATGTAAGGGCGCTCCCAGATGGGCGACGTCGTCCCCTCGTTCCCACTTGCTCGCTTCTTGTAGCCAGCCTTGAGGAAGCGAGCGTTTAGCTCCTTGACGCTCATACCAGAACCGTCGTCAGTCACCACAACCTCGAGCAGCTTTTCTGCGCCGTCCCCATCGGTGTCTGCCCTAGGCTGCCACGTGATGCTGACCGTCCCAGCATCCGCGTCATAGGCGTTCGCGACGAGTTCTGAGAGGACCGCGGCGGCGTTGCTGTAGAGATTGATGCCGAGAGACTCGAGCACAGACAACTCGACCGTCATCTTGAACGTCGTATCGATCTCCGGCTCTGTGTCCCCGGCATCCTCGATGACAGTCGTTGACATAGTTCCCCCTCAGGTCTCGCGTCCGATCGTTGACGCGCTCACTCGACGCGATCGAATGCAGCGACGTGCGCCACAGCGGCTCTGCCTACCTCCGCGGCGATGGGCGGTGGCACAGCGTTACCGATCAATCTAGCGACTTGAGTCTGATTCACGCGCGTATCTCTTCTGACCAGCTTGTATCCGGGAGGGAATCCTTGGAGGAGAGCGGCCTCGCGCAGCGTGATCGACCGGTCTTGCTCAGGATGCCCAAATCGACCGGCCCCGAAGTTACCGGACAGGGTGGTGATAGTCGGAGATGGCTTGTCCCACTCCATGCGCGCATAGACGTTCTTGAAGGACGAACCCGAACTCTTCCGATGGCATGGGGAAAGAAGTTCCTCGGGCCAGTCCTGCCATGTGCCGCCTGGTAGTGAAGCAGCGATGCGCCTGAGGTTGAGGGGCGACAGGTTACGTGCGACGTGCAGTGGATCGACCGGATCCGTTTCACCCGAAGCGAGCTTTGGGAGGGATCCGATGACGTCTCGAACCGTGCGGTAACTCGATTCGTCAAGCGCACCGTCCGGTACCTCGACCGGCCCGAGGCGCGATGCGAGAAGCACGAGACGGCGCCGGTGCTGCGGGAGGCCGAAGCGCGGTCCGTAGCAGCTCTTCCAGTCAACGAAGTATCCGAGCTCTTCCAGATCACGAACGAACTCGAGGAACACAGCGGAGGTGCCAATGCGCGGCACGTTCTCCATCGTGACGAGCTCGGGATTGATGTCCCGGACCAGTCGGGCAAACTCCCGCAGGAGAGGCCACTGCTCTTCGCCGGAGGTGTCCACCCCTCGTCGATACGGGGAGAACGGTTGACACGGTGCACAGCCAGCGAGCATCCGAATGCTGCCGGGGATCCAGAGTGGCTCGAGATGCTCGGCAGTCAGTTCACGCACATCGCGCTCGATGAACGGAGCATCGATGTTCGACTCGAACGCATAGGCGCACGAGGCCTCGATGTCCACGCCACCAACGACAGAGATTCCGGCATCCTGAAGCCCCTGCGACAATCCGCCAGCTCCGCAAAACAGGTCGACGGCGCTGATACTGGCTGGAGCGGGCTGCATCTGCCCAGAATAGATGAAGATTGCCCCCGCGTCGACGGCTGGAGCCGAGCGGCGCGACGACCTGCTCTCGTCCTCTCAGAGTGGCTCGGAAGACGGGGCAGGTTCACGACAACGGCTGCAATTGAGCGCGATCATCACTGAGTTCAGCGCTTCCGCGTGAGTGCCACACGCAGTGACTTTCACCCAGTAATTGTCGGCCACTCGCAGCGTGCGCGGTTCGCTAACCGCTGGCCGACCGCGCGTGTTTCTCATGGTCCGCTCGGCCACGAGAACGTCACTAGGATTCAGCACGGGTGCTCGGAGGACGCCATCTCGTATCCAGTTTCGGATGGTCCCTCGGATCTGTGCGCCACACACGCGGCCTCCGTCGGTGTCGCCGACTTTCAGCGCTTCTTCCCCGTCATCGGCTCGACGTGCACCCGGATCGCGGCGCGCTCGAAGAAGTCGTGCGGCAGTTCAATCTCGAGCGGCATGACGACGTCGCCGTCACGCGTCACCGCATTTCGTGTCTTCGCGAGCTTCACGACCGAGAAGCCCCCCATACCTGATCCTCGGAGGTAGTCGGCGCGCGGCAGTCGGGAAAGCGCCGCAGTGTCGTAGGGCCGGGGCACGATGGAGGCATGACGGACGGCTACGACCCCGGGTTCCTCGGCATCCCGCTCCCGCTCCCTGTGCCCCCGATGGCGGTGCGCACCCTGCCGGCGCCGCGGTTCACGGTGCTGCTGGACCCGGAGCGGCGGCTCGCCGCGGTGACGGCCGTCACCATCGACGGCGCCCGCCTGCGGGATCTCCCCCGGACGGGTGAGTGGCGTCTTGACCCGCGAGTGCCCGCAGAGGAGCAGGCGGGTCCAGCGGTCTATGCGGGGAACGACCTCGACCGCGGGCATCTCGTGCGCCGCCGCGATCCGGGCTGGGGCGAGCGCGCCGACGCCCGCGCGGCCATGGAAGCCACCTTCACCTACCCCAACGCGGCGCCGCAGGCGGCCGTCTTCAACCAGTCGAAAGACCTCTGGCTCGGGCTGGAGGACCACGTGCTCGCGTATGCCGAGACGACCGCACGGCGCCTGTCCGTCTTCACCGCCCCGGTGCTCGCCGACACCGACCCGCCGTACCGCGGCATCCGCATCCCCCTCCGGTTCTGGAAGATCGCGGCCTGGAGCTCCGAGGGCCGACTCGCCGCCGCCGCGTTCCTCCTCGACCAGACAGAGCTCGTCGACAACAGGGAGGGTGTCCTCGCCGTCGCGTCGCTCGGAGCCTTCCGCACCTTCCAGGTGCCCGTCGCCGAGGTCACCACCCTCACCGGAGTCGACCTCGGCCCGCTGCCCGACGCCGACGTCCTCCCCCGACGCGGGATCCGCGAGACCGGATGGCGCCCGCTGCACACGGCCGACGACATCGTCGTGTGACAGCGGGCGCTCCGCATCACTCGCCGGCGCGCGCGACCTCCAGGGACGGGTAGTCGATGTACCCCTCGGCGGTCGAACCGTAGAACAGCTCGGGGCGCGGTTCGTTCAGCTCGGCCCCGGTCCGCCAGCGCTCCACGAGGTCGGGGTTGGCGATGACGGGACGCCCGGCCGCGACCGCGTCCGCCCAGTCCTCGGCCACCAGCTCCTCTGCCGCGGCACGGGTGGTCTCGACGCCGAACCCGGTGTTGACGATCAGCGGCGCGCCCGCCGCCCGGCGGATGGCCTGGACGAGCTCTCCCGCGGGCTCGGGGTGCAGCACATCGACGAAGGCCAGCCGCAGAGGCGCGAGCCCTTCGGCGAGCGCGGTGTAGGTCGCGAGGACGTCGGCCGCGTCGTCCTCGATGACGCCCTGGATGCCGTGGGCCGGAGAGAGCCGGATGCCGGTCCGGTCGGCACCCACGGCGGCGGCGACCGCCGTGGTCACCTCGATCGCGAAGCGCGCGCGGTTCTCCGGCGCGCCGCCGTACCGGTCGTCGCGGACGTTGGACACGGGAGACAGGAACTCGTGGACGAGGTAGCCGTTGGCGCCGTGCACCTCGACGCCGTCGAAGCCGGCCACGATCGCGTTCCGCGCGGCCTGGACGAACTGCTCGACGACCACCGGGATCTCGTCGAGGGTGAGGGCGTGCGCGACCGGCAGGTCGGCCTTGCCCTGGGGCGTCCGCGTCTGGCCGGGGGCGGCCAGGGCGCTCGGGGCGACGATGCGGGGCTCACCGGAGATCTCCGGGTGGCCCACCCGGCCGCCGTGCATGAGCTGCATGACGATGGTGCCGCCCTCGGCGTGCACGGCGTCGGTCACGCGTCGCCATCCGTCGATCTGGGCGGGGGTCACGATCCCCGGCTGCCCGGGGTACGACTTGCCCTCGAGGACGGGCCAGACGCCCTCGGAGATGATCAGCCCCTGCCCCGCGCGCTGACGGTAATACTCCTCGATGATCGCGGTCGGCACGCCGTCGGCGTCCGCACGCGTGCGGGTGAGCGGCGCCATGACGACGCGGTTGGACAGGTGCAGCGAGCCGAAGTCGGCGGAGTCGTAGAGAGTCACAGAGGGACCAAGGACACGGCCGGCCGCTGTATTCCCGTGAATCGACCAGGTGTTCCGGTGTATCAACCGCCCAGATCGGCGACGAGGTTCGCGAAGTGGTCGAGGTCGGCGGCCGTCCAGCCGCGCAGTCGCTCGCCGATGCGCCCCTCATACCGGGAGCGGGCGAGAGCGACGCGCTCTTCGGCCAGCGGGGTCGCCACCAGCACCCGGGCGCGGCGGTCCTCGGGATCGGGGATGCTCTCGACGAGCCCGAGCTGCTCGAGCTGACGCACCTGCCGGCTCACGGCGGATTTGTCCGTCTGCAGGCGCTCGATGAGAGCCCCCGCCGAGGTCGCCCGTCCGGCGAGGATCGAGGTCAGCACCTGGTACCCGAGCGGCTGGAGGTCCGGATGCACGGTGGCGGCAGCCTCGCGCCACCCGACGCGGATGCGGGCGAACAGACGGCCGAGCTCGTGCTCGACGCGGGCGACCGCCTGGTCGAGATCGTCGAGGGGAGCGTCGTCGGCGGGATCGTCGGACGAGGCGCGCATATCGCCAGTGTACGGCGAAGCCCCGCGACCGCAGGCGGTCGCGGGGCCCGGTTCAGACCTCGGCGAGGAGCCGGAACACCTTGGACGCGGCGTCGATCTCGGCGGGCGTGAGCTCGTCGATCACGGCGCGGAGCCGGGTGCCGTACTCTCGCCGGACCTCGGTGAGAGCGGTGCACGCGGCGGGCGTCGCGGTGAGCACCCGGAGCCGGCCGTCACGCTCGTCCGGCACGGAGGCGATCAGCCCGAGGTCCTCCAGCATCCGCACCTGGCGACTGACGACGGACTTGTCCATCTCGAAGCGCTCGGCGAGCTCGTGCGCGCTGGCCGAGCCCGCCCGGTCGATGAACGTGAGCAGCTTGTACCCCGCCACCTGCAGCTCCGGGTGGACCCGGGACGCCGATTCCTTCCACAGCGACCGGGTCCGCGCGAAGATGAGGTTGAGATGCGCCTGGAGGTCGCTGAGGGCGGTGTCGACGTCGGGGGTGCCGACCGCCTCGGACGCGATCATGTCAGCGCTCCTGCTTCCGATCGTCGCGCTCGAGCACGCTCACCGACCCCGTGGTGGTCGCCGGTCCGGCCTGCCCGGTGCGGATCGTCCCCGTCGAGAGGTTGGCGCCGACCTCGGCCTCGGAGACCTCGATGACGGACTCCTCGGCCTGCTCGCGCAGCTGCTCCGCGGCGTTCTTGGTGGACAACGGCTTGTTCTTGATGAACGCGATCGCGATGATCGCGATCACGGCCAGCGGGATGGCGAGGATGAACGCGTCCGCGATGCCGTGCCCGTAGGCGCTCTCGACGATCGTGCGGATCGTGTCGGGCAGCTCGCCCACCTTCGGCACGTCTCCGGAGCCCAGGCGCTCCAGGGCGCTGATCTCGTCGGGCGTGGTCGGGACGAAGCCCTTCAGGCCGTCCTTCATGAAGTCGGCCACGCTGGTCGACAGCAGCGATCCCATGACGGTCACGCCGATGGTGCCGGCGATCGTGCGGAAGAAGTTGACGTTCGACGAGGCGGCACCCAGCTGCTGCGGCGCGGTGTCGTTCTGCACGATCAGGGTGAGGTTCTGCATGACCATGCCGAGGCCGGCGCCGAGGACGAACATGTACACGGCCACCAGGGTGAACGGGGTGTCGTAGCGCAGGGTGGCCATCAGGCTCACACCGATGGTGGCGAGGATGGAGCCGGTAACCATCCAGCCCTTCCACTTGCCGAAGCGGCTGACGAGCTGTCCGATGATGATCGACGCGCCCATCTGACCGATGATCATGGGGATGGTCATCAGGCCCGACTCGGTCGGCGTGGCGCCACGGGCCAGCTGGAAGTACTGCGCGAGGAAGACCGAGGTCGCGAACATCGAGACGCCGATCGCGATCGAGGCGATGACCGACAGCGTGAAGGTGCGGTTGCGGAACAGCGACATCGGGACGATGGGTTCCTTGACGAAGAACTCCACGGCGACGAAGGCGGCGATGGCGACGCCCGCGGTGACGGCGAGGGCGATGCTGGTCCCGGAGTCCCAGTCGAACTGGTTGCCGCCCATGGAGACCCAGATCAGCAGGGTCGAGACGCCCACGGCGAGCAGGACGATGCCGAAGTAGTCGATGGACACCTTGGTGCCGCGCTGCGGCTTGGGCAGGTGCAGGGTGAACTGCAGCAGGACGAGCGCGACGATCGCGAACGGGACGCCGACGAAGAAGTTGGCGCGCCAGCCCCAGGCGTCGGTGATGACGCCGCCGAGCAGCGGGCCGCCGATCGTGCCGAGGGCCATGATGCCGCCGACGACGCCCATGTACTTGCCGCGCTCGCGCGGGGAGATGATGAGGGCCACGGCGATCATGACGAGCGACATGAGGCCGCCGACGCCGATGCCCTGCACGACGCGGACCGCGATGAGCATGTTCGTGTCGGTCGAGAAGCCGGCGATGACCGTGCCGACCGTGAAGAGGATGAGCGAGATCTGGATGAGGACCTTGCGGTCGACGAGGTCGGCGAGCTTGCCCCAGATCGGCGTCGAGACGGCGGTGGCGAGAAGGCTCGCGGTGATGACCCAGGTGTACTGCGACTGGGTGCCGCCGAGGTCGGCGATGATGACGGGCATCGAGGTCGAGACGACCGTGCCGGAGAGCACGGCGACGAACATGCCGACGATGAGGCCGGAGATCGCGGTGAAGACCTCGCGGGCCGAGCGCGCGGTCTCGGAAGAGGATGAGGTGTGTGTCACGGGGGAATGCTCCTGCATAGAAAGTTGATCGAGATCAACCATACGCCGATAGTTGCGGTTTCGCAACTATCGGGGTTGGGTTCTTCCAGCTCTTCGACGGCGTCGTCGACCACAAGCTCCTCGGCATCCACACGACGGGCACGACGACCCGCCTCGGCTTCCGGGCCTCGATGCGGATGCGACGGGCGGGGGCATCGACGTCCTCCCCTTCCTCGCCCTCGTCCTCCTCCTCGGCGCCGCCGTGCTGTATCTCGTCGCGCTGCGGCGGACCCGCGACCGCAGTCCCTGGCCGCGGCCACGGACGGCCGCCTGGATGAGCGGTCTGCTGTGCACCGCGTTCGGCACCGTCGGACCGTTCGCCGCCCTGGCCCACAGCAGCTTCCCGGTGCATATGGCCGACCATGTCCTCGTGGGCATGCTGGCCCCGCTCCTCCTGGTGCTCGGGCGTCCGGTCTCCCTGGCCCTCCGCGCCCTTCCCGTCACCGAGGCCCGTGCGCTCTCCCGGGTGCTGCGCAGCGCCCCGATCCGGGTGCTCACGCATCCCGTGGTCGCAGGCACCCTCAACATCGGCGGGTTGTGGCTCCTCTACGCCACGCCGCTGTTCCCCCTCATGCACGCCTCACCGTGGCTGCATGCTGCCGTGCACCTGCACGTCCTGCTGACGGGGTATCTGTTCACCGCGAGCATCCTCGGCCTCGATCCCGATCCGCATCGAGCCTCCGTCACCGTACGGGCGTCCGTCCTCATCGTCTTCATCGCCGCGCACTCGATCCTCGCCAAGTGGCTGTGGGCACACCCTCCGGTGGGTGTCGACCCCGGGGACGCGCGGATCGGAGCGGAGCTGATGTTCTACGCGGGTGACGCCGTCGACGCACTGCTCATCGTGCTGCTGCTCCGGCAGTGGTACGTCGCGACACGACCGCGCGAGCCGGCTCAGCCGCAGAAGGAGGAGAGTCCGTCGTGGAGGCGCTCGATCGCCTCGACCGTCTCCGGGGCCTGAAGGTCGGTCATGCCGCCGAGCTGATCGGCGCCGGAGCGGATGAGGTCGCCGAGCTGCCCGTCCATTCCGTCCGCGACGCCGTCGAGGGTGGCGACGAGGTCGTCGCGCGCGGCATCGAGCTGCTCCGCGGACGCGTCGCCCTGGCTCAGCAGCTCCTGATACTGCGCGTACGCGTCGTCGATGGTCGCGCACGTCTCCGCGACCGGAACTCCGAACGCGTCTCCCGCGGCCTGGGTGACCTGCGCACACCCGGCGAGGAGACCGACGGCGAGCAGCAGAGGGACGAGAGCGATGCGGCGCATGACCCGAGAGTAGCCGCGCCACCTGGGGCGCGGCTGACCCTCGGGCGGTGCGGCGGTCAGCCGCCGGACGGGTTCTCGAGGGGCTTGCCCTCGTCGTCCGTCGTCTCGCGCTCGAGCACGTCGTCGGTGCTCTCACCGCTGTCGTCGGGAGCGCCGCCGGAGGCCGTGTCGGCTTCCTCGTCGGCGCCGGGGGTGCCCTGCGTGTTCTGGGGGTCGCTCATGCTCTCCTCCTCTGTTCGGTCCGACGACCATATGCGCGGCGGCGAGGAATGACGCAGGGGGTTGACCGCACGTATGGCGACGGCCACACTGCCCGCGCCGGGGCGTGTCACTCCGGTGTCCACAGTCGTTCGATCGGGACCGCCCGCCCGAGGATGCGCTCCGCCGCACGATGCCCGGAGAACAGGGCCGCCGGCACCGTGGCCGGATCGTCGGTCCACGTGGCCTCGCCCGCGAGGTGCAGCACGCCGCCGACCGGGGTGGCGAGGTCGTCGTGATCCGCGGTGGTCGACCCGACCGTCATGTACGCGTACGACCCGTGCGCGAACGGATCGTCCTGCCAGGCCGTGCGGCGCATCCCGATCGGATCGGGGATTCCGTCGCCGTAGAGCCGGCGGAGCTGCGCCATGATCGAGGCCTGCACCTCCGCATCGCTCCAGTCCCGCGTGGCTGCCGCGGCGGGCCCGGCGGCGAAGGTGAGCAGGAGCGGCTCGTCGTGCAGCGCGGTGAGGTCGTACCAGGAGTGCCACCATCGCGCCTCGGGGCCCTGCTGCCGGAGGGCGTACACCCCGTCCTCCCAGAACCGCGTCGGGAACCGCAGGAAGACCTTCTCGAAGGCGTTCATGCGCAGCCGCCCCAGCGCCTCGGCGTTCACCGGCGGCAGCGGAGGGACGATCTCCATGGTTCCGGCCTGCAGCACGCCGACGGGAACCGTGATGACGGTCGTGTCCCCGGAGAAGTCGCCATGCGAGGTCCGCACCCAGACGCCGTCGTCGCTCCAGTCGACACGGGTGACGAGGTGCTCCAGCCGGATGTCGAGGCCTTCGGCCAGGCGCTCCGGGAGCACGCCGTACCCGTCGGGGAACACGACCTCGTCGCCCTCGATCGCGTCGTCGTCGAGGCCGTGCGCGGCGAGGTCCTCGATCCACGCCCCGTACTGCTCCTCGGCGCGATGCTCCAGGTACTCCCGCACCCGCTGCGTACGCTCGGCGCTCCATCCCTGGCGCGAGAGGGCCTCGTCCGTGACGTCGCGGTAGGAGGCCGTGGGGCGGGAGGCGGCGATGATGTCCGGGAGCACGGCGTCCACCGCGTGGACATCGGCGGCGAAGCCGCGCGTCTCCTCGGCGGAGAGCGGGCGCCCGTCGGGGCCGTGATAGGCGATCGGCCGGCTGTCCACCTGGAAACCGCCGACGGTGAACTCCACGGTCCGCATGCCGAAGGCCTCGGCAGCCGCCGCTACCGGGCTGCCGTCGACACCGTGGATCCACGAGGCGCCGAGATCGACGATGCCGTCGGTCCGATCCGTGTGCACCCGGCCGCCGATCCGGTCGCGCGCTTCGAGCACCACGACCGTCCGCCCGGCATCCTGCAGCAGCCGCGCCGCCGTCAATCCCGCCACGCCCGCGCCCACGATCACCGTGTCGACCTGCTCCATGCGCCCCTCCTCGCAGCCCCTCCGCGCGGAGCCGTGCCCCGACGATAGCCCAGCCCGGCACCCACCGACAGGGCCGCGGAGCCCGACGACCCGCTCGCGACGCCGGGCTCAGGCGGCGTGCTGGATGAGTCCGAGCAGGGTGCCGTCCGGGTCGAAGAACTTCAGGAAGAGGGCGAAGCCGCCGTCGTCGAAGCTCACCACCTCGACGCCCTCTGCCGCGAACCGCTCGGCGAGCGCGTGGATCTCGGTCGTGCGCAGGAAGAAGAGCGGCCGCTCCTCCCCCGACACCGTGAGCTTCATCGGCGCGTGCCCCGGCGCCTCCCAGAGCATGAGATCCGGACCGCCTTCGGCGCGGAGCATGGCGCTCGACCCGTAGTAGCGCCACCCACCGACCACACGGCGGGCCGGATGACAACCCCCTTGGGTGCCGCACGCGGCACAGCGCACCCTGGGGCCATGAGCCACCACCCCGATGACATCAAGCAGCCCTTGGACCACCTGCCCCCGGCGGACGAGAGGGACAAGGCCGTCGAGATCGACGAGCCGCACTATCCGACGTCGGGCGCGCCGGCGGACAGCCCGGACGTGACGCCGGAGACCGCGGCCGAGCCGGACAAGCCGAACCGCCACGGCGTCGACAAGCTTCCGCCGACCTCGCGCTGACCGTTCCGCCCGTTCCTCAACTATTGTTGAGGTCTACGGAAGGGCGGCGGATGGAACCGGACGATCTCCTCCCGATCGGGGAGGTCACCCGACGCACGGGCGTCGCGCCCTCCGCGCTGCACTTCTACGAGCAGCTCGGCCTCATCGCGTCGACGCGCACGCCGGGTAATCAGCGACGCTATCGCCGCCACATGCTGCGACGGATCTCGATCATCGTGGTGGCCAAGCGCATCGGCATCCCGCTCAGCGAGGTCCAAGAGCTCTTCCAGACCCTGCCCGTCGACGCCCCGCCCTCGCACGGCGATTGGCGCCGCGTGGCCAAGCGCTGGCGCGCCGAGCTCGAGGAGCGGCGGACCCAGCTCGAGCATCTGCAGCGCGAGCTCGCGGGCTGCATCGGCTGCGGCTGCCTGTCCCTCAAGGCCTGCCGCCTGCTCAATCCGGAGGACGCCCTCGGCGAGAGCGGCCCCGGCCCCCGCCGCATCTGAGAACCGGGACGTCCGCCGCGACCGGATGGACGAAGGAGGGGTGGTACAAAGCCCGGATCGGTGAGAGCGTGGAGACATCCCCACCAGCGATCGGCATGGTTGCGCCTCTTGGCAACGGGTTCCTGTGGAGATGGAACGAAGGATCCATCGAATGGGCAAGTTCATCTATGAGGGCGGTCCGAAGATCGAGATCGAGGACCGCGCTCTCACACATATCCAGCTCGTCATGACGACGAAGCTCCGGCGCGGCGAACCGATGCCGTTCTCGTGGAAGGAAGACGCCTCCGTCGGGGGCGGCCGGACGACGGTCTGGGTGCATGCGCACTCGAACATCGTGTTCAAGTTCTTCGGCAGCAGGCCTCCGGCCATCAACCGGCGGTGGGTGGACGCGCTGGCGTTCACCGCGAACACGCCGAACGGCCTGTATCTGGTGCCGGAGCCGACGGAGACGAGCACCGCCTCCCGGCAGCTCGCGGATCTCGCCGTCTGACACCGGCTCCGCCGTAGAGGAACGCACAGGCCCGAGGACTCAGTCCTCGAGGTCGGTGTCCTCCCCCTTCGCCTTCTCGGCCTTCTCCTGGGCCTTCTCCGCTTCCTTCTCGGCGCGCTCCTGAGCCTTCTCGGCCTTCTTCTGCGCGTCCTCCTCGGCCTTCCGCTGCTCGTCGGCGGCCTTCTGAGCTGCCTCCTGAGCCTTCTCCGCCTTCTTGTCGTCCGGCACGTCGGGCGCCGGTTCCGGAGCCGGGGCCTCGACCGGGGTCGCCGGCGTGTCCGCCTCTTCCGGCACGGTGACGGGCACGACGACCGCCGGCGTGGGCGACGAGCGCGGCGTCGGTTCGGTGTCGACAGGGGTCACCACAGGGTTCGGGTTGAGCGCTCCGGCCGCCCAGAGCGTTCCGGCGACGGTGAGGGCGACCGCGACCGCCACGGCTCCGGTCAGGAGTCCGCGGCGTCGCCGAGCCCGCTGCAGGCGAGGAGTCCGGGAGCGGAGCATCCCGACCTCGGGAGACGGAGGAGCGGGCAGCACGAGGGTTCGTGTCGGAGCAGACGGACCGGCCGGCTCCCGTTCCGCGAGCGCTGCGGCGGCGATCGGAGCCGGAACCGGGGGCCGCGGCGGAATCGAGGGGTCGTGCGCGAGGGCGGACACCGCTGCGAAGACGCCGGCGGCGCTCGGCCGGTCCTCCGGATCCGTCGCGGTCATCCGCTGCAGCAGCGCGGACCATGCCGGACCCACGGATTCCGGAATCGCGGGGGGATCGATCAAGCGGGCAAGGGTGGCACCGATCCCCTCGGCCTCCGCGAAAGCGCGCTCTCCCGTGAGCGCTTCGCGCAGGACCAGGCCCAGCGCATAGATGTCGGCGGCAGGCGCCGGCGCCGCGCCGTTCAACTGCTCCGGCGCCAGGTATGCCGCGGTACCGATCACGGTTCCGGGAGACGTCAGCCGGGCCGCGTCCACGAGCACCGAGATCCCGAAGTCGGCGAGCTTGGCGCCCGACCGGCTCCCGGCGAGGGAGCGCCCGGTGAGCAGGACATTGGAGGGCTTGATGTCGCGGTGGACGATCCCCGCGCCGTGCACGACATGGAGGGCCTCCGCCAGATCAGCCGCGAGCGCCGCCACCTCGTCCGAGGGCAGCGGCCCCTGGGCGATCCGCTCGGCGAGGGTCGGGCCGTCGACGAACTCCATCACCAGGTATTCCGCCCGTCCCGGATGCAGTTGCGCGTCATACAGCGTGACCAGCGCGGGGTGGTTGAGCGAGGCGAGCACGGTCATCTCGCCGCGGGCGCGCTCGGAGGCGGCACCCTGTTCGGTCTCCGCGCGGAGCATCTTGATGGCGACCGTGCGCCCGAGCAGCGAATCCTCCGCGCGGTACACGCGGGCCATCCCGCCCTGCCCGACGCACTCCCGGAGATGGTAGCGCCCATCGAGCAGCGCCTCCGTGGGAAGCGAGTCATCCGTCATCGTCGAATCCTCCTGCCACGGCGTCGGGAGCGGCGCGGCGAGACCCCACTGTAGAAGCAGGGCCGGGGGGCCGTCTCGGGCCTTGACAGACGGGCCGTCGATCGGGTGGCCCTCGTCCGCGGGAGAATGGGAGATATGCCCGCGCGTTCCCCCCAGCGACTGCTCCTGTCCGTCCGCCGGCTGCTGCACACGGATCCGTCCTCCGTCGCCCACACCGAGGCGATGCCCGTGATCGACGAGCACACGGTGCCGCGGGTCCTCGATCTGGCGACGCGCATCGGGGAGTCGATGTTCGCGGTCGGCGCCTCCGCTCACGAGGTCACGCTCGCCATCACGCGCGTCTGCGAGGCGTACGGCCTCAAGGGCGTCCAGGTCGATGTGACCTACAACTCGATCACGGTGTCCTTCCACCTCAGCGGGGAGGTGTGGCCCGAGACGCTCGTCCGCGTGGTCCGCGTGGCCGCCCCCGACCACGCCAAGCTGCAGCGCGTGCAGGCGCTCGTGGCCGACATCGACGGCGGCCTGGATCTGGAATCCGCACGCACCGCGTTCCGGGTCATCCGTCGCGTGCCCTTCCGCTACCAGCAGTCCGTGGTGATCGTCGCACGGGCGCTCCTCGCGGTCGGCGTGAGCATCATGCTCGGCGCCTCCCCGCTCATCGTGGGCCTCACCTTCGTCGCCGCGCTGGGGGCGGCGCTCACCCAGGCGGGCCTGGCCCGGCTGCGAGTGCCGCTGTTCTTCAGCCAGATCGCGGGAGGCCTCGTCACCACGGTCGTCGCGGTCGCCGTCTCGGCGCTCGGCAGCGCGGGGATCGAACCGTTCGTCGGCATCCGCCCGTCGATCATCGTCGCCTCGGGCATCGTGCTCATGCTCGCCGGGCTCACGGTGGTGGGCGCCGCGCAGGATGCCATCGACGGCTTCGCCCTCACCGCCGGTGGCCGCATCCTCGACCTGACGATGCAGACGCTCGGGGTGGTGATCGGCATCCTCGTCGGGCTGGAGCTCGGCGGCGTGCTGGGCTTCACGATGGAGCTGCCGGACGACCCCGCGCCCTTCGGGCCCCTGCTCAACCAATTCGCGGGGGCCATCATCATCGCGGTCGCCGTGGCCGTGTTCAACGGCGCCGGCATCCGCATCATCCTCGTCAGCGCGTTGCTCAGCGCCGTCACCCTCGCCGGGTACGCCGGCACCATCGCCCTCCAGCTCCACCCGGCCGCGGCGAGCGCGGTGGGAGCGCTGCTGGCGAGCTTCGTCGGCATGCTCATCGCGCACAGTCTGCACGTGCCCTCGGTCGCGGTGACGACCGCCGCGATCGTCCCGCTCGTGCCCGGTGTCGCGGTGTTCCAGGGCCTCCTCGAAGTCGTGCACGCAGCGGGCACCTCCTCCGGGATGCTCACCGTCGGCGGATCGCTGATCGACGCCGCCGTGATCGGCATCGCGCTCGCCTCCGGCGCCTCCCTCGGCCTCTACCTCGGAACGCCGGTGCGAGCGACCCTCGCCGGCGTCGCGAAGACCAGGGCGCGCGTGCGCCGCTGACCCGACGAGGTCATCCCGCCGAGGAGTCGGCGGCGAGGTCGAGCACCCACGCGTTGACCGTGAGCTCGGCCCCGCGGAACTGCTCCGTGAGGGTTCCCTGACGGGTGAATCCGCCCCGCTGACACACCGCGTTCGACGCCGGGTTGTCGACCGCGGGGAACGCGAGCAGCGAACGCCCCTCCCCTGCGCGATCGCGGAGGACATCGACGAGCAGAGCCAGAGCCCGGGCGGCCACTCGCCGGCCCTGTGCAGCAGGCAGCACGAACCAGCCGGTCTCCCACGCCGGCTCGTCGTGCCACGTGATCCGCCACGCGCCGATCGAGCCGAGAGGCTGCCCCTCGTCGTCGACGATCGCGAACATCAGGGCCTCGTCCCCCGCGACGAGACGCAGGTACCGCTCGTGACGCGCCTGCACCTCCGCCGCACTCTCCGGCCCGTTGAGGTGCACCGTCATCTCCGGGGCGTTCGCCGCGTGCAGGAGAGGGAGATCGTCGGCCGACCAGGGCCGAAGGCTCAGCGTGTCCACGTTCGCAGCCTGTCACCTACCTCCGACACCGGACACGACGATGCGCCCGCCGCGGACGGATCCACGACGGGCGCATCGGTCGGCGGTCAGTGGCCGCCGAGGTCCTTGACCAGCTCGGCCTCGTCCTCCTTCGACAGCGAGGTCTGCACGACGGTGCCGTTGTACGGGGCCAGCGCCTCGGCGAACTTGTCCTCCGTGAGCTTGAGCGCGTAGATGACGACGGCGGACTTGCCGGCCGTCACGGTGGCCTTCACGCGGTCGCGGAACTCGGCGTCGATTCCCGTCTTGTCGAGACCGGAGAACAGGGCCCCGAGGAGGCCGCCGAACACCAGGCCGGCGACCGGGATGAAGAACAGGATGCCGATCAGCGCACCGAACAGAGCACCGGAGGCGACGCCGAGACCGATCCGGCTCCCGGCGCCCGGGTACTCCACCTTCGTCTTGCCCTCGCCGTCGACCTTCACGAGCGCGAGACCGGCGAGCTCGACGACGAGGTCGTCCTGCAGTGCCTGGACGCGGTTGTAGGCGCCTTCCGCGTCGCTCTCGGTGTCATAGGAGATGACGATCAGTTCAGCCATGGTTTCCTGCTTTCGGTTGCGATCGGAGATGCTCTCCACGCGCGCAGAGGCACCGGTCTTCGCCACCGACCCTAGGCGCGCCCCCGCACACAGGACAGAGCCGCCGTCGATGTTCACCCTGGTGACTCCGCAGCGGCGATGTCCGTGGCCTCGCCTACCGTCGCTGTCGTGCCCGAGTCCGTGCAGCAGTGGTGGGCGAGACGCCAGTTCTCGCGCGGACTCGACGTGCCCTACGCGGTCGGCACCTACCGGGCGGCGTGGGCGGCCTACCCCGAGCTCATCCGGCAGTACCACCCGGAGCTCAACCACGGCATCACGCTCTCGCAGATCCCGTTGGCGGCCGATGTGCTGCTCTGCTGGGAATGCGCCGTCGGCCATCTGTTCGCGGCGACGCCGACCGAGCAGCGCGAACGCCCGGGGCGGGTGCGACGGCGCTCGTCCTGGTGCCCCGAATGCGCGGCGCTGGCGCGTCCGCAGCCCGTGATCCTCGGAGAGGCACGGGCACTCCCCGCTCGCCCGAAGAAGCCCGCGCCGGCGCTGTGCTCGAAGACTCCCGCGCTGCCGACGGGCACGGCGTTCCTGAGCGCGTGCGCTCCGAAGCCGGCCTCGGCGGCGGAGGGGAAGCTGCGGCAGGCACTGGCGGCGCGACTGGTGTTCCCCGACGACGTCAACGCGATCAAGGTCGCGCGGCCGTTCTTCCGGCATACGGAGGTGTGGCCCGACATCCTGCTCCCGGAACTGCGGATCGCGATCGAGTACGACACGGTCGGCCGACACGGGCTGGAGCACGTCGGGAAGAGGGAGGAGACCGATCGCCGGAAGGATCGCGCGGTGCGCGGCGCCGGCTGGGAGGTCGTGCGGGTGCGGATGGGGAAGCTCGAGCCCCTCGGGCCCTTCGACCTCCCGCTCACCTCCCTCGGTGCGAGCGGCATCACCCGGCTGGTCGACCGGCTCCGCGACATCCGTGGCGCTCTCCTCGTCGATGCCTACCTGCGCTGACGTGCGGTACCTCACCCAGTTAGATACTCGAAGGCGGAGCGATCTAACCGTTCTCGCCGGTGAGCGCAACCCCCGTGCGCGACGGCGGCGGGCAGGCGATGATGCCCTCATGAAACTCGTCTCCTACGCCGGCCAGCAGCTCATCACCTCTGACGACGTCGCGGAGACGCTGCTCGCCCTGGCCGCCGCCATCGCCAGGGAGGGCGAGTCCGAAGCGGTCGAGATCCCGATCCTCCTGGAGGGCGAGAAGGACTGGGCCGACCTCCTCGTCGGCGTCGGCAACGACGTGCTCGTCAGCCCCCACCACACCGAGGAACCCGATCCCGACTTCTCCGCCGAGGTCGACGAACTGCAGGCCCACCGCCTGTTCCCGAAGCCGCGGAGCGACTCGTCGTCTCCCGGCGACATCGAGGTCCCCGCGCTCTCCGACTTCGACATGGGCCACGGCCTCTGATCGCGCTCCGCTGAGCGGCTGCTCCCCTCAGCGCGATGCAGAGAGCCTCATGCCGTCGCGGAGCGCGACCTCGCGGTCGGCATCGGCGATCAGGGTCGCATCGTGCGTGACGCAGAGGACGACCGCCCCGCGATCCGCCTCCTCGCGCAGCACTGTCCGGATGCGACGGACCGATGCGCCGTCCAGGGCCGTCGTCGGCTCATCCACGAGCAGGACGCCTGCTTCCCCCGCGAGCCCTTGAGCCAGGAGCACACGCTGCTGCTGGCCGCCGGACAGCGTCGCGAACGGCAGGCGCTGCAGAGCCGACACAGCGGTGCGCTCCATCGCCGCCGCCACCGCCGCACGCGCCCGCCGATCCCGCTGGCGGAAGGCCCCGAGCCGACGCCACGTCCCGACCGTCACGACGTCTCGCGCGGTGAGCGGAAGGCCCGGGGGCACCGCGGCGCGCTGCGGCACGAAGGCGATCGGACCGGTCGCACTCCGCCACCCCCTGGTCGGTGAGCGCACCCCGGCGGCCACCTCCAGGAGCGTCGACTTCCCCGCGCCGTTCGGACCGGTGACGACGACGAACTCACCCGCCTCCACCTCCAGGGTGACGCCGCGCAGGGCCTCGTGGTCGCCGAGCCGAACGGAGACGCCGTCGAGACGCAGGGCGCCGTCGGCAGCACGGAGGGTTCTCGTCATGTCTCCAGTTTATGAATTTGATAATCATTCTCAACTACGAATAGGCTCGCGTTCCGTGACCCCCTCGCTCGCCGCCCTGCTCACCCCGTTCACGCTCGAGTTCTTCCAGCGCGGACTCATCGGCGGCGCTCTCGTCGCGGTCCTCTGCGGGGTCGTCGGCACCTGGGTCGTCGTCCGCGGGATGGCCTTCCTCGGTGAGGCCCTGGCGCACGGAATGCTGCCCGGCGTCGCGCTGGCCACGGTGCTCGGGGCACCCGTGCTCGTCGGCGGGGCGGTCAGCGCGGTCGCGATGAGCATCGGCATCGGGGCCCTGCAACGACGCGCCCGGCTCTCCTACGACACGAGCATCGGACTGCTCTTCGTCGCGATGCTGGCTCTGGGGGTGATCGTCATCTCCCACTCCGGGAGCTTCGCCACGGATGCCACGGCGATCCTCTTCGGCGACATCCTCGCGATCACCCGCGCCGATCTCCTCCTGCTCGCCGCGGCCGAGGTCGTGGGAGTGACAGTCGCCGCCCTCTGCCATCGGCCGTTCGTCGCGCTCGCCCTCGACGCCCGCATCGCGACGGTGCTCGGGCTGCGCCCCCGGTGGGCCCAGGCGGCCCTGGTCGGACTGGTGACCCTCGCGGTGGTGGCGTCGTACCAGGCGGTGGGCTCGCTGCTCGTCGTCGGTCTGCTCCTCGCCCCCGCGGTCGCCGCCGGACAGTGGACGTCGCGCCTGCCCACGCGGATGGCGCTCGCGTGCGCCTTCGGCGCGGCTGCCGTCCTCGCCGGTCTCCTCGCGTCCTGGTATGCGGCCACCGCCGCGGGAGCGTCCGTCGCCGCCGCCGCGATCGCCCTCGCCGGTCTGTCCTGGGCGGCGCGGGTCGCCGTGCGAACCCGACGGCCGATCGCCCCTCCCGTCCCTGTCGCCGCCTCCTGACTCGTCCCGAAAGGCTCTTCGTGCATTCCCGCCTCCTTCCCCTCATCACCGTCGCCGCCCTGACTCTCCCCCTCGCGTCCTGTGCCGGGCCCGCGGCGCAGAGCCCCGCCACCTCCTCCTCCGCCGGAGACGGCCACGGCGCGATCGCCGGAGCGGAAGAGGTCGCGGAACCGCAGCTCGGACTCACGACCATCGACGCGCAGGGTCGGGTCACCCACCTCGACCTCCTGGACGAGAGCGTCACCGACATCGGCACGGTGGCCGCCCCGGAGGGCATGACGACCGACGGCCGGTACCTCTTCGCAGACACCGGCGACGGCGTCGAGGTCGTCGACAGCGGCGTCTGGACGTGGGACCACGTCGACCACTTCCACTACTACCGCGCCGATCCCGCCCTGCTCGGCACGGTGGAGGGCGACGGCGCGGCGACGGTCGCGACGACGAACAGCTCGACCACCGGCGGCACCGGCATCTCCTTCTCCGGATCCGGAGACGCTGTCCTCCTCGACACGGAGGCCCTGTCGAAGGGGGAGATCCGTGAGCTGTTCCGCATCGAGCGCTCCCCGCACGAGGGGCTGGTGGTGCCGGTCGGGTCGTTCGCACTGGTGACCGAGGCCGACGGGGAGGCGGGCGGAGTCGTCGTCGGCTACACGGCGGACGGCGAGCGCACCGGCCTCCGGGAGGACTGCGCCGCACCGACCGGCACGATCACGACCAGGGTCGGGGCGGTCATCGGCTGCGCCGACGGTGCCCTGCTCGCCCGTGTCGAAGCCGGGGCGCTCACCGTGGACCGCATCCCGTACCCGGACGGAGCGCCGGCCGGAGCCGTGTCCGCGTTCCACAACCGCGAAGGGCGCCCCACGGTCGCCGGCCTCGCCGGACCGACCGACATCCGGGTCCTCGACACCCGCGCGCAGGCCTGGACGGTGCCCACCGCCCCCACTCCCCTCGCGCAGGTCACCGCGGTCGGCGATGAGGACGACACCCTCCTGGCGCTGACCCAGGACGGACGCGTGCTCGTGCTCAGCGCGCTCGACGGGACGGTGCGGGCGGAGACCACCCCGCTCGTGGCGGGATCGCTGGCGGCGGGCGAGGCTCCGGCCCTCATCGCCGATCAGCACCGCGCCTATCTGAGCGGCCCGGCGGAACACCGGCTGTTCGAGATCGACTACGCCGACGACGCCCGCGTTGCGCGGACCTTCGATACCGCCGACGCTCCGGCGTTCGTCGCCGAGACGGGACGCTGACATGCGCCTCCTGCGACCCCTCGCCGCGGTTCTCGCCGCGCTCACCGCCGCCGCTCTGACCGCCTGCGCCCCTCCCGCCGATACGCGGCCGGTGGTCGTCGTCTCGACGAACATCCTGGGCGATGTGGTCGGCGAGCTCATCGGCGATCAGGCCCGCGTCGTCACCCTCATGAACCCGAACGCCGACCCGCACTCGTTCGAGATCTCGGCGCAGGAGGCCGCCACGCTGCGGGACGCCGACCTGCTCGTCTCCAACGGACTCGGGCTCGAGGAGGGTCTGCAGCAGCATCTCGACGCGGCCGTCGCGGCCGACGTGCCGTCCTTCGTCGCGGGCGACGCGATCGAGGTCCTGGACTACCGCGACGGCGATGCCGCGGGTATGCCGGACTCCCACTTCTGGACCGATCCGGCGCGGATGATCGACGTCGTCGACGCCCTGCAGCCCGCCCTGGCCGCGCTCGACGGGGTCGACGCCGACGCCCTCGCGGCGGACGTCGCCGGCTACCGCGAGGAGCTGACGGCGCTCGACGACGAGATGACGAGCGCGTTCGCCCGGATCCCCGACGACCGTCGGGCGCTCGTGACCAACCACCACGTCTTCGGCTACCTCGCCGACCGCTTCGACTTCGAGGTCGTCGGTGCCGTCATCCCGGGCGGCACCACGCTCGCGGCCCCCTCGGCCTCCGACCTCGCCGATCTCGTGGGTGCCGTGGAGGAGACGGGCGTGCCCGCCGTCTTCGCGGAGTCCTCCTCCCCCGACCGGCTCGTCCAGGCGCTCGCCGACGAGGCCGACGTCCACATCGAAGTGATCGAGCTCTTCACCGAGTCGCTCACCGCCGAAGACGGCGGCGCACCGGACTACCTGACCATGATGCGCGTCAACACCGAGCGCATCACCTCCGGTCTCACCCGCTGAGACCATCCCTCACAAGAAAGAAGCACCGCATGAAGACACTCCCCCTGCGCCGGGCGCTGGTCGGGGCCGTCGCCCTCGGCGCCGCCGTGACGCTCGCCTCCTGCTCGACCACGGCTGGAGCCGGCTCCGCCGCGAGCGACGCCCCGGAACCGGACGCCGGCCCCCGGGTTGCCATCTCGTATGAGGGCGGCATCCTCGTCCTCGACGGCGAGACCCTCGACACCGTCGCCGACTTCGTCTCCGAGCCGTTCACCCGCCTGAACCCGGCCGGCGACGGTCGCCATGTCATGGTGACGATGAGCGAAGGCTTCCAGGTGCTCGACACCGGGGCCGGGTCAGCCGACCAGGCGGTCCTGACCGACACGGTGTTCGCGGCCGACACCCCCGGCCATGTCGTCCGCCACGGTGGCAAGACCATCCTCTACGCCGACGGCACGAGCGACACCACGATCTTCGACACCGCCGACCTCGGCGACGGCGGTCTCCCGGCGGTGGAGACCGTCGACGGCGTCGAGGCGCACCACGGCGTCTCGGTGCTGTTGGAGGACGGCACGTTCCTCACCACGGTGGGCGATGCGGACGGTCGCAGCGGCATCGTCGTGCGCGATGCGGACGGTACGGAGATCGCCTCGTCCGACCAGTGCCCCGGCGTCCACGGCGAAGGGACCGCGGCCGACGAGGTGGTCGTCTTCGGGTGCGAGGACGGCGCGCTCGTGTACAAGGACGGCGAGATCACCAAGCTCGCCGCACCCGACCAGCCGTACGGCCGCATGGGCAACGCGTACGTGAGCGAGACGAGCCCTATCATCGTCGGGGACTACAAGAACGATCCCGACGCCGAGGGCTACCTGCTGAGCGCCGTCACGCTCATCGACACCGCGGCGATGACGTCCGAGGTCGTGTCCCTGCCCGAGGGGGCCGAGTACACCTTCCGGGACGTCGCGCGCGGCCCGGGCGACCTGGCCTACATCCTCGGCGCCGACGGCGCCATCCACGTGCTCGACCCGGAGACCGGCGAGATCACCGACTCCTACCCGGTCATCGAGGCGTGGGAAGGGCCCGCCGAGTGGCAGGACCCGCACCCCGCCATCGTCGTCGCGGGCGACATCGCGTACGTGACCGAGCCGGCCGCGGACAGCGTGCACGCGGTCGACCTCACCACCGGCGAGGTGCTCGCGAGCGCCGAACTGGAGGTCACGCCGAACGAGATCGCACCGGCCGCCGGCTGAGCCTCGACACGGCGGGCCCGTCCTCTCGAGGGCGGACCCGCCGTGCGTGGGCGGAGGGGTCGGATCAGCGCGATCCGGGATGCCCGTGCCGCGTGCGCCGAAGCCGCCGCGCCGCGAGGAGTCCGGCACCGAGGAGCACGAGCAGACCACCGGCGCCTGCCGCCGCGGCCGCGCCCGGCGCGAGACCCGTCGTGGCCAGGTCGGAGGCCGCCCCGCCGTCCGCCCCGGTCGCCGTCCCGGGGTCGACATCCGTGCCCGGATCCGGATTCTCGGGTTCGGGTTCGGGTTCGGGTTCCGGCTCGGGGTCGGGACCGGAGCCGGGGTCGTAGACGTTCGTCACCGTGCACACGGTGTCGACCCCTGCCGTCACCTGGACGACGTCGCCCTCCAGCACGCCCCCCGTGCACTCCCAGCCGTCGCTGCGGTAGTCCGCGGTGGGCGCGCCCGCGACCGCCCGCTCCGAGAGCCGCAACGCACCGGCCCCGAGCGGAGCCAGGGTCACCGCCGTCTCGCCGGACGCTCCCTCGATGCGCGGGCGCGGGAACTCCCCGCCACCGATTGCACGCAGCGTCCAGTCCGTGGCGTCGGCGGGCCCGGCCGGGGCTCCCGGGCCATCCCCGACGACGGTCTTCCGGAGCGTCAGAGTGCCGCCGACGAAGGTGTTCGTGGCGGTGCAGATCGCGTCCTCTCCGAATCCCAGCGTCGCCGTGGTCCCGTCCCAGGTCGTGCCGGTGCAGGACCACTCACCCTCATAGCCGCTCGGGCCGTCCTCGGAGAAGATGTACTCCCCCGGCGGAAGCTGCATATCGGTGACGAACTCCGAGCCGCTGGGGCCGGAGAGCGCCGCGTTGCCCGGACCACGGGCTTTCAACTCGAAGTCGCCGGGCACCGCGCGTCCGCGCTCGCCGTTCACGACCTGCTTGACGAGAGTCAGGCTCGGCGTGATCGATGCATTGGTGAGGATGCACACGACGTCTGCGGACGGCGGCACCTGGACCACGTCGCCGGTCACCGTCCCGCCCGAGCAGTTCCAGCCAAGCGGATCGTAGCCGGTGGGGCCGTCCTGCTCGCTCAGCGTCCATGCGCCGGGGGCGACGGCCGCCTGCGTGACGGCGGGGGAATTGGCGGGTCCCGACACCGTGGCGGCACCGTCGGTTGCGGTCAGGGACCACGCCGAGGGCAGCGCCGGCGTGCCGAAGGCGGAGGCGACCTGCTTGCGCAGCGTCAGAGTCGACTGGGTCCACCGGTTCGTGACGGTGCAGATCACACTCTCCAGCGGCACGACCTCGACGGTGTCGCCGGAGCCGACGGGAGTGCCCTCGTCATCGACGCACGACCAGCCCTCGCTCACATAGGAGCCCGCCTCCGGAGCGGAGCTCGCCTCCGACAGGGTGAAGGTCCCCGGAGCCACCGCCGCGAAGCTCACCTTGCCGGAGCCGGAGACGCCGCTGATGACGGTGTCGGCCGATGTCGCGGTGAGCTCCCAGTCCTGCGCGGTGAGGGGACCGCCGCCGGCGTTCACGACGTTCTTCACGAGCGTGAGTTGGCCGACCTCGAGGGTGTTCGTGACCGTGCAGGTCACGTCCGCTCCGGCGCCGACGGTCACGGTGTCGGTCGCCAGGGCGCCGCCCGTGCACGACCATGGCCCGGCCGCGTATCCGGCGGGTCCGTCCGCCTCGGCGAGCGCGTAGTCGCCGACCGGCACCGGGACGCGGGTGACCGCAGCGGATCCGGAGGCACCGGTCACCGTCTCCGGTCCGGCGGCCGTCAGGGTCCAGTCGGACGGCGGCTGGTCGCTGCCCACCACGTTCTTGACGAGGGTGAGCCAACCGCCCGCGAAGGTGTTGGTGATGCGGCAGGTGATGTCGGAGCTCTCCCGCACGTAGAGGAGCGCCCCGTCGATCCCGCCGTCGCCCGTGGCATCGACGCAGGTCCACGCACCGCCGCTGTATCCGGCGGGACCGCTCTCGGCGAGCGTGTAGGCGCCGGGGTCGATGGAGGCGTGGTCGACGGCGTCCGAGCCGGAAGGACCGGAGATCCGCTCGGGTCCGCTCGCGCTCAGGACGAAGTCCGACGGGGCGGCCAGCGGATATCCGGTCGCCGCCGGGTCGACGACCTCCTTGACGAGGGTCAGGTGGGGCAGGTCTCCGGTGTTCGTGATCTGGCAGGTCACCGCGCCGCCGAGGGTCATCTCGAACTGATCACCGGCCACGGGAACGGCGGTGACCGCGCCGGTCGTCAGATCCCGCCGCTCGCAGGTCCAGGGCCCCGGCACATAGCTCCCCGGTCCGCCCGATTCGCTCAACGTGTAGGTGCCGATCCGCGCCGGCTGGTTCTGCACCGCAGCGGAGCCTCCCGCCCCCTCGATGGTCGACGGTCCCTGGGCCCGCAGCGTCCACTCCGACGGGGCCGCGCCCCCGCCCTGCACGTTCTTGACGAGCGTGAGGCTGCTCCGGATCGCGTTGTTCTGCACCGTGCACGTCATCGACTGGTTCGCGGTGATGGTGATCGTACGCTCCGGCTGCGTCGTCACGTCGCCGTCGCAGTTCCAGGAGAAGAAGGCGTACCCGGCCACGCCGCCGGTCTCGAAGATGCGGTAGGTGCCGGGTGGGATGAGGCGCGACTGCATGCCGTTGAGGCCGTCGCCGGTGAAGGTCTCCCCCGTGGCCACGTTGACCGCGTGCATCGTCCACAGGGTGCGGTCTCCGAGGCTGGCCCCCGTGTCGAGGTTCTCGATCGCCTTGAAGAGCGAGAGCCGAGCCGTGGGTTCGGCGGCGACGGCGGGAAGAGCACCACCGATGCCGACGACCGCGGCCAGCAGCACGCCCAGAACTCCGAATCGGACTTTTCTCATCGAACGGCCCCCGCCCCGGGTGCGGATCCCCACCCGTCACCTCACCGTAGGTGCGGGGACCGCGGCAGGGCAAGGGTCGTCCGTGGATGGGGACGAGTGGGCTACGGTCGCCTCATGTCTGAGCCGTTCTTCACCATCGGGCACTCCACCCGCACGATCGACGAGTTCCTCGGGCTCGTGCAGGAGAGCCGCGTGGAGAGTGTCGTCGACGTGCGGCGTCTCCCCGGCTCGAAGCGGTACCCGCAGTTCGACCAGGACGCGCTGGCTTCTTCCTTGCAGGACGCGGGGATCGCCTACCGTCGCGAAGAGGCGCTGACGGGTAGACGCCCGGTGAGCAGGGACGTGCCCTTCGAGACCAACGCGTGGTGGCAGAACCGCAGCTTCCACAACTACGCCGATCACGCCCTGTCCGCGGATTTCGGACGCGCCCTCGATGAGCTCCGCGCCGAGGGTCGCGCGCGGCGCGTCACGGTCATGTGCTCGGAGAGCGTGTGGTGGCGATGCCATCGACGGATCATCGCCGACCACCTCCTCGCGCGGGACGAGGTCGTCCGCCATATCCTCGGTCCGGGGCACGTCGATAGGGCGGAGCTCAGCGGCGGCGCCGTCGTCCGCGCGGACGCGGTGGTCACGTACCCGGCCGCATGACCCTCCGCCGGCACAGCATCCCCCTCGACTCGCGTTCGCGCAACCCCCGTGCCGGAACACCTCCTCTCCTCATAGGACTGGATCGCGGGAGCAGCGCTCGCGCCGACGCGAGGAGGAACCATGTCGAAGGCAGCCACAGCACGCAGCGGATCCGCGTCCGCTCCACCGCCCGAGCACGACGAGAAGCCGGACAGCCCGACCGATCTGCAGAAGCGGTCGTGGAAGTACGTCCTCGTCAAGAGCGTCCGGGAGTTCTCCGCCGACCAGTGCATGGACGGCGCGGCGGCCCTCACGTATTACGCGGTGCTCTCGATCTTCCCCGCCATGATCGCCGTCTTCTCGCTGCTCGGCGTGTTCGGCCAGGGCGGGGCCGCCGCCGACGCGGTGCTGGGCATCATCGGCGACGTGGCCCCGCCGGAGACCGCGAAAGCCCTCCGCGGGCCCATCGAGCAGATCTCCCAGGCGCCAGGCGCCGGGATCGCGCTCGTGTTCGGAATACTCCTCGCTCTCTGGTCGGCGTCGGGGTACGTCGGAGCGTTCAGCCGGGTGATGAACCGCATCTACGAGATCGAGGAGGGGCGGCCGTTCTGGAAGCTGCGCCCCATGCAGCTGCTCGTCACGCTCATCACCGTCGTCTCCCTGACCATCGTCGCCATCGTGCTCGTGCTCTCCGGGGATGTGGTGTCGGCACTGGGCGACGCGATCGGCGCGGGCGAGGGCGTGCAGCTCGCGTGGAACATCGCCAAGTGGCCCCTGCTGCTGTTCGTCGTCGTCTTCCTCGTGGCGATGCTCTACTACGCGACCCCGAATGCCAAGCAGCCGAAGTTCCGGTGGATCAGCATGGGGGCCCTCGTGGCGATCGTGGTGCTGGCCGTCGCCACCCTCGGCTTCGTGCTCTACGTCACCACCTTCTCCAACTACGAGCGCACCTACGGATCGATGGCGGGGGTCATCGTGTTCCTGCTCTGGCTGTGGATCGCGAACCTCGCCCTCCTGTTCGGCGCCGAGTTCGACGCCGAACTGGAACGCGGCCGCCAGCTCCAGGCCGGGATCGCCGCCGAACGCGACATCCAGCTTCCCGCGCGCGACACCCGCCAGAGCGACAAGCGGGCGGAGAAGGAGCGGAAGGACATCGAAGAGGGTCGGCGCATCCGCATCGCGAACGAGGACGACGGAGGGGAACCGCGGCGAGACGAAGCCCCGCGGTCCTGATCCCCAGGTGGGGGCGCGGCCACGCCGCGCCCCCACCTGCTCAGCGGAGGTTCGCCCGACGACGGATCCGGAGGAGGGCACCGGCGAGCAGGAGCCCGAGGCCGGCGACCGTCAGCGGACCGGTCATCAGTGTCGGCCCGGAGGCGGCGAGTCCCTCGCCCTCGCCGGCGCTTCCGCCGGAGCCGCCCTCACCGCCGCCGCCACCGTTGCTCGGCGTCTCGACGGGGTCGTACGTGTTGGTCACTGTCACGACGACGGGCTCCGTCGCAGCCGCGTCGACCGTCACCGTCTCCGGTTCGATGGTCTGCGCGGCGAGGGTGACCGCGTCGTTGGCACCGTCCGCGGACTCGCTGACCGTGCACGTCGCCCCGTCCGGCAGGCCGGTGAAGACGACGGGATCCGCGCTCGTGGCCCCCGCAGGGATCGTGGCGGAGACGACGACGCCTTCAGCCGGGGCGGGAGTGCAGGCGAGGTCGATGGTGATGGCGTCCTGCAGCCCCGCGCCGTCTCCGGCGATGATCTTCTGCACGCTGACCTCCCCGGACGCATACGGGGTCGCGCGGACGCCGGTGCGGAGCGGGAGCGTCGTCGTCTGCGCCAGGACGAGCTTCTGCGCCGCGGGCCTGTCCGACGACTCCGTGTCGTAGAGATAGACCGTGCCCTGGGTGAGCGAGGCCTGGGCCGTGATCCGGAATCCGTTCACCGGCGCAGCCGGCCCGGTCCACCGCGCCCAGAGCTGCGTGCCGGCAGCGACCGCGGTACCGACGGGAACGGGCTGGGTTCCCGCCTGGTCCAGGAAGACCTCCACGCCCACGGCCGCGTCGAGCGTGCCGCTGGTGGTGCCGGAGACCGTGAAGGGTCCCACGATCGATCCGTCCTCCGGCACCGTGGTGGTGTCGGGGTCGATCGCGAGCGTCGGCAGAGCCGGCTCCGGGAGGCCGCCGCTGTCGAGGGCGGCCTGCACGACGGCGGCCGTCGCATTCCGGATGGTCGCGTTGGTCCCCGTCGCCAGCACGAAACCGTCGCTGAAGTACCAGATCGCGCTCTGCACCGCGGCGACCTGCTGCGAGAGCGGGAGACCGGAGAGCGGGTTCGCGGTGTTGAAGGGGAAGTAGTTGTTGAGGATGTAGTTGATGTAGTCGAGGTTGGGCACGTTCGACGCGTCCCACTCCCCGATGTTGTAGCCGGCGCCGATGCCGGTCTCCGTGCTGAAGTCGATGCAGTAGGCCGACGCGGTCGCTCCGGAGACGGGGTCGGCGATGGTGATGAGCTGCGGACTCACGGCCTCCACCGAGGCGCCGGTCGCCGGGTACGCGCCGGGAGTCGGCGCCAGGGTCGTGAGCTCACCCGTCACGTTCGTCGGGTACTGCGAGCCGGTGATGGTGACCTGCGTGAAGAAGCCCGCCCGGGGCAGCACGGGGTCGGGAATCCCACAGCGCGGACGCCGGCGTCGCGCCGAAGAGCACCATCGCCGCCGCGATGGCCGTCGCCAGAAGTGCCCCTGCTGTCCGCGAGCGTGCGCGCGTGGTCTCCGTGTGCATGGTGTCCCTCGATCTCGCCGATGATCCGAGTGACGGGTTCTCCGACTGCGACAGCCCGCCGTTGGTCACCGACGATAAGCCTGAGGGCCGCACGATCACAGGGGCGGAGCTGATGATCACCCGGGTGAGTCGAACGGCGTCGGTGCGGCGGCAGATCGCTCTCACAGCGGAGCGCCCGCCGGGGGAGGGAGGTGAGTGGCAGGCGCTCCGTCGGCCGCAGCGTGACCGTCGAGGCCCCCCAAGCCGGCCCGTGCAGCACGTTCAGGATGAACCATGCGCACGGTCCGCGCAACGGGTGTGTCCGTCAGTGTCCGTGCGCGAGCTGCTGCACGAGCACGACGACGCCGCCGAGCCCGACGAGGATGCCCAGCGCGATGAGCTGCTGCCACCAGCTCAGCCCGGTCCGGCGGACGGCGACGTACCCGATGAGCCCGAGGATCGCGACGTAGACGATCGACGCGACGGTGAGAGCCGTCCGCAGCTCGATCCACCCCAGCACGGCGGCGAGGAGGACGAGCAGCGGCACCGCCGCCGAGCCGAGCGCCGTGCCGGTGAGCCGCAGGACCTCACGCAGGTCCGCTCCCCGGGGGAAGCTGCCGTGCGCCGCGAGGTGCGCGACCAGATCGGCGGCGAAGCCCGCCAGCGCGATCGCGACGATGCCGATGAGCAGCGTCACGGTGGCCTGCAGGGCGCTGGTGTGCTCGACGTTGGAGTTCTGCACGAGCACGATGGCGAGGCCCGTGAAGGTCGCGTACACCCGCTCCTTGATCGCGGCGCGGTCGTGCTCGGGCCGGGTGGCATCGGAGTCCGGCGTCCTCATGGGCGGGATGCTATCAAGAGCCACCCGCCGACCGCCGGCCTCGCGGGACCGGAGCGGACCATCCGGGTGCAGATCCCACGCATCGAGGATCTCCTCGACGCGCATGCAGCGACCGCTCGTGCGCCACGTCAGTCGAGGCGCGCGGACAGCTCCGCCGTGATCCCCTCGACCTGGGTCCGCGCCTCAGCCAGTCGTCCGACCTCCTCGTCGAGCCATGCCCGCATCGCGGCCGATGCCCCGTGCACGCGGGCGAGCCGCAGATTGGCCCGAAGGTTCAGGGACGCCCCCGCCAGCCCCGCTTCCAGAGCCTCCGTGGCGACGGCGAGGTCAACGGCGAGGTGTGGGTTGCCGTCCGCGGCGAGCGCACGGGCCTCCGCGACGAGGCTGATGCCGATGCGCCCGAGCTGTGCCACCGACCGCGCCGCCTCGACAGCCGCCTCCCGCACCCGCTGCTCCCGCGCGGGATCGTCCGACGCCAGCCCGAGCGCCGCGCCGAAGCGGGCCGACACGATCCCGTCCGTTTCGACGGCCTCCAGGAGCTCGGCGCGCACCGCGTCGAGCCGGCCCGTGCCCTCGACCACCGCGGGGTCGTCCGGGGTGTACCCGGCGACCATGCCCATCAGCGCGGCAGCGAGGCCCAGCATCACCCCGGATGCTGCGCCCCCTCCCGGCGAGCCGGTGGGCCGACTGAGGGCGTCGAGCCACGCGTCCATCGGGCGAGACGTCGGCACCTCTGCGGAATCCGTCATGCGCACCAGGCTATCCGCGAAGGCCCGACCGGCTCGCTCCTAGAAGGTGTTCGCGCTCTTCGCGAGGAGGCCGCCATCGCACACGAGGTGACTGCCGGTGACGTACGCGCTCTCCGGGCCGAGAAGCCACAGGACGGCGTCGGCGATCTCCTCCGGACGCGCCATCCGGCCGAGCGGGATCTGCTGACGTGCCGCCTCCCCGAGCTCGGTGCGGCGGGCGGCCAACGCCTCCCCCTCCAGGCCGAAGTAGAGGATGTCGGTGTCGGTGGCGCCCGGGACGACGGCGTTGACCCGCACCCCGTCCGGGGCGGCGTCCAACGCGGCGGCCCGCACGAACGCGGAGATGCCGCCCTTCGATGCCCCGTAGGCGGTGTTCGCTCCCCCGGCGAAGCCCACGAAGGCGGACGGCGACGAGACGCACACCAGTGATCCGCCCGTGCCCACGGCTCGCCAGCGCTGCAAGGCCGCCCGCGCCGTGAGGAAGGTCCCACGGAGGTTGACCGCCATCACGCGGTCCCACGACTCGACGCTCGCCGACGTCAGCGTCTCGCTCACCTCGATGCCCGCATTCGCAACGACCCCGGAGATCGCTGGCAGGCGCTCGGCGACGGTCGTGAAGGCCGCGTCGACCTCGCTCTCGACGCTCACGTCACAGCGGAGCGGAAGGGCGGACGACGCCCCCGCGGCGAGCGCCGCCGCCGCAGTGTCCGCAAGCGCGCGCTCATCGATGTCGAGGAGGGCGATGTCCTGGCCCCGCGCGGCGGCGCGGAGCACGATGCCGCGGCCGATCCCGGCGGCGGCACCGGTGACGACGACCGTGCTCACCGGTCGGCCTCCGGAGCGGTGGCCGCGGAGAAGTGGGTGCGGATGTGCTCCGTGATGACGTCCAGGCCGTGATCGCGGTCGCCGCTCTGCAGCGCGCCGATCAGCTCGCGATGCTGGTCCGCGACGGCATGCGAGTCGGCGTAGTAGTTCGCGTCGCGACGGAAGTAGGCGCGGACCCGCGGCTGGATGGTGCGCCAGATCTGCAGGCAGTGCTGCTGCCCCGAGAGGAGCACGATGGCCTCGTGGAAGCGGATGTCGTCGTCCGCGAGCCGGGCGAGGTCGCCCGCGGATGCCGCCTCGTCCATGCTGTCGATGATCGCGGTCAGGGCGGCGACGTCCTCATCGGTGACGACGGCCATCGCCTTCTCGAACGCGAAGCGCTCGAGCGCGATGCGGATGGGCACGAGCACGTTCTCGATCTCCTCCTGGGAGACGCCGAGCACCTCGGTGCCGCGGTACGGGTAGGAGACGACGAGGCCTTCCTGCTCAAGCTGGCGCAGGGCTTCCCGCACCGGCGCCCTGCTGGTCCCCAGCTGGGCGGCCAGTTCGAGCTCGGTCAGCTTCTGACCCGGCTCCAGGTCGCCGGTGGTGATGGCCTCGCGGAGGATCTCTGCGACGCGCTCGCGGCGCGACGCCGCAGGGACCGCGGGGAGGGAGGAGAGAGCGCTCATCATGTCATCGTACCGATGCGTGGGAGATTGTCGACAAAGTCCATTCACAGCGGACCACCGCGTGGAACACGTCGCCCGCCTCCAGGCGCTGCACCGTCCCGGCGGCGAGCGCATCGCCCACCCCCAGTCCCGCCGCCGTGGACGGCTCCCACGCGATCGTGTCCGCGCGGGGAAGGTCGGCGGCGGCGTGGTTGGACCACAGCAGCCAGTGCGGCAGCGTCCCGGCGACGTCTCGCAGCGTGACCGAGCCGGCGGGCCCGAGGAGCGCGCCGGTCGCATGCGCCCCGTGACGGGCGATATGACCCGCCCCGCCGTCCGCGTGCGCCGGCACGGCGACGACCGGCTCTCCGGCGAACAGCACGCGCCCCGGAGCGAAGAACGCGCGAGAGAAGCAGGGGTGCTCGCCCCACGTGAACGACCGGACCCCCGAACCCGTGTTCCGCACGACGGTCGAGACCGTGAGGGCGCCGTCCTCGAGAGCGATCGTGCGGGTCAGCTCCGCCACCCCGCCGTCGAGGAAGGGCCCGTCGGCGACGCACACCACGCGGTCGTCGGCGTGCGCGACCATCGTCCACGGCACCCGGGGCGCCCATCCGTGCTGCGCCGTGGACGGGGTCGGCAGTCCCGCGCCGGGGAACATGGGGAACCATCCGCCGACCAGCACCTCCTCGTCGAACTCCTGCGCCGACTCCTCCCCCGTCAGTTCCGAGGGCACGAGCAGGCGCGGGCGACGACCGTCCGACCACAGCACGTCCCCCCCGCCCGGATCGAGCTCATGGATCAGGCAGCCGTGGGCGGGCACGACCGTCGCCCGCGCACGCCCCGCCCGCAGAACGTGCACGGTCGCCACGTCCGACGCGTGCTCCCCGGCCCCCGGGCGCGACGTCGTCATCGCGACGGAACCTCCGCCCCGCCGCGTCCCGCGCTCGCCCCCATCTCCTCGAGCGAGCGGCCGTTGGTCTCACGGACCCCGAAGTACACGAGCAGGAACGACAGCGCCGCCATCACCGCGTACAGGGCGTAGCTGCCGGGGAGCGACACGTCCCGCAGGCTGGGGAACGAGAAGTTGAGCGCCACGCCCGCGAGCCAGTTCGCCGCGGCGCACACGGACAGCGCGACGCCGCGGATCCGGTTGGGGAACATCTCCCCCAGCAGCACCCACACGACCGGACCCCACGACACCGCGAACGCGACCACGAACAGGTTCGCGCCGATCAGCGTCACCGGGCCCCACACGCCGTCCAGCTGGGGCGCCCCGTCCACGATGCGCGCCGTGGAGAAGCCGATGCTCACGATCACGAGGCTGACGAACATGCCCACCGAGCCGGTCAGCAGCAGCCTGCGACGCCCAACTCGGTCGATGAGGACGATCGCGACGACGGTGGCCGCCACGTTGATGAAGGAACTCAGCACCGACAGCCCGAATGCGGCGGACTCCTCGAAGCCGACCGACTCCCACAACGAGGTGGAGTAGTAGAAGATGACGTCGATGCCGACGAGTGCCTGCAGCGCGGCGACCCCGATGCCCACCCACACCACGGGGAGGAGCCCCCGACGCCGGTCCAGCAGGTCGCGGAAGCGCCCCGCGTCCTTGTGCTGCAGAGACTCCTCGATGCGGTCCGTGAGCAGTCGCGCCTCCGCCGGCGCGACGCGCTGCAGCCGGATCAGCACCCGACGCGCCGCCTCCACCCGGCCACGCGCCACGAGGAATCGCGGGGACTCCGGGACGACGAGCGCGAGCACCAGGTAGATCAGCGCCGGCACCACCCCCGCGATGAACATCCAGCGCCAGGCCGGCAGCCCGAGGAACAGCTCCGCATCCGCGCCGCCGAGCACCCACGCGATCCCGCTGTCCGAGAGCAGGGCGACGAAGATCCCCAGCACGATAGCCATTTGCTGCATCGAGGCGAGCCGTCCGCGGACGTGTGCCGGAGCGATCTCCGAGATGTAGAGGGGGCCGAGCACGGTCGCGAACCCGACCGCGATGCCGGTGACGAGCCGCCACACCGCGAGGTCGACCACGCCCTGCGCGAGACCGCACCCGATCGCGGCGACGAAGAAGACGACGCCGGCGGTGAGCATGGTGCGGGGCCGTCCGATGCGGTCCGCGATCCACCCGGCGCCGAGCGCCCCCACCGCCGCCCCGAGGAGCGTGACGGCGACCACGACGCCCAGACCGACGGCGTCCAGTCCGAGGTTGTTCTCGATGGCGGTGACCGCGCCGTTGATGACGGCCGTGTCGAAGCCGAAGAGGAAGCCGCCGACCGCGGCCGCGACCGCGAACCCGGTCACAGCGGGGGTGAGACGTCCGCTCTCCCCTGGCGGGGGCGTCGTGGCGGCGCTCCTGCGACGGCGGCGCTCGGGCGCGGCGACGGCGGATGAGGATTCAGAGGACATCGGCTCTCTCCAGTCGGATTCCGGGTCGGTGCACGGTGCGCGCTCCCGACGAGACCACCGCGGTGCCGTTCACCCAGACGTGACGGGCGGCGGTGGCGTAGGTCTCGGGCAGGACGAAGGTGTCCGTCGCCCGCAGCAGTTCGGGGTCCCACAGGACCAGGTCGGCGAAGGCCCCGTCGGCGACGACGCCCCGATCGCGGAGGCGGAAGTGCCGCGCGACCGCGCCGGTCATCTTGTGGACGGCCGCCTCCAGGGGGAGAGTCCCCGCGCGCAGGGCATGGTGGCTCAGGAAGTGCTGGGAGCCGTGGAAGAACAGGGGATGCGGGGTCCGGGCGCCGAGGACGCCGTCCCGACGGGACGTGAAGCCGTCCACGCCGAGGAGGAAGCGCTCATGGCGCACCGCCTCGGCGACGTGGTCGGGATGGAACAGCGCTCCCATGAACTGCACGGCTCCGAGGTCGCCACCCGACGCCGCCATGATGTCGAAGTAGGCGTCCCATTCGTCCGTCCCGTTCGCCGCCGCGATCTCCGGAAGGATCAGCCCCTCCCAGTCGGGGGTGGCCGGGCTCACCGCCAGCCGGACCCGTTCCCACTGGCCCCTGTGCACGAAGCGCCAGTACCGGTCGGCGTCCGCACGCACCCGCGCACGCATCGCCGGGTCGCGGAGGGCGTCGGCCGCGGCCTCCTCCCCCGCCGAGAGCAGCCAGTCGGGCAGCAGTCCCGCGGCGAGTCCGATGCCGTCGGGATAGGGGGTCATGTCCGCGAGGACGTCGACCCCGGACCGACGCTCGCTCTCCAGCCGTGCCACCGCTTCCTCCCACGCCCCCTCGTGCGCGCCGGTGTCGTGTCGCACGTTCAGATGCGACAGCTGCGCGCGTAGCTCCCCGGCGTGGACGACGCGGAAGAACTCCGCCACGGCCTCCGCGAGCGCCGTGTCCCGGTTGCGGATGTGGCTGGCGTACATGGCGTCATGACGTCCCGCGACACGGGCGAGCGCCTCCAGCTCCGGTGTCGAGGCGTTGCGCCCCGCCCCGTATTCCAGACCGGAGCTGAAACCGAGCGCGCCGGCGTCGAGCGCCTCGTGGAGATGCCGCTCCATGGTGCGCACGAGGTCGCCCTCCGTCCGCTCGGCGGCGCGACGGAGACCCGTGTGCCCGACGAACCAGGCGAGGTTCTGCGCCGTGCCGCCGTCGTGCACGACGGTGAGGAGGTCGGCGAACGACCGCCAGCGCACCTCGCCGTCGTAGCCGAAGGCCGCGAGCGCTCGGCGGGCGGTCTCCTCGTCGCCGTCGGCGATCGGCGCGTACGTGACGCCGCAGTTGCCCACGACCTCGGTCGTCACCCCTTGGTGCACCGTGCTCAGCGCATCGCGGTTGCCCAGGATCGACCAGTCGCTGTGGCTGTGCGGATCGATGAGCCCCGGGGTGAGGAGAAGGCCGCCCGCGTCGAGTTCCGCGGCCGCGGCGATGCCGGCATCGGGCGCGACGACCGCGATGCGATCGCCGACGATCCCGACGTCGGCCGGGAACGGCTCCGCCCCGGTGCCGTCGATGACGGTCGCTCCGCGGATGAGGAGGTCGACCACGACGTCAGAGCACCTTCCCGAGGAACGCCCGCGCCCGTTCGGTCTGCGCGTGGGACAGCAGCTGCTGCGGGGTGCCGCTCTCGACGATGCGCCCGTCGTCCATGTAGATGACGCGGTCGGCGACCTCGCGGGCGAAGCCGATCTCGTGCGTGACGACGACCATCGTCATGCCCTCCTGCGCGAGCCCCTTCATCACGGAGAGGACCTCGCCGACGATCTCGGGGTCCAGCGCCGAGGTGGGCTCGTCGAAGAGCATCACGCGCGGCTGCATCGCGAGGGCGCGGGCGATCGCGACGCGCTGGGCCTGTCCGCCGGACAGGTTGCCGGGGTAGGCGTCGGCCTTGGCGGCCAGGCCGACCTTCGCCAGCAGGGCGTCGGCCCGCGCGGCGGCCTCCGACGCCCCGATGCCGAGCACCTTGCGCGGGGCGAGCGTGACGTTCTCCCGCGCCGTGAGGTGCGGGAAGAGGTTGAACTGCTGGAACACCATGCCGACGTCGCGGCGGACGGCGGCGAGGTCGGCCCGGCGCTCCTTCGCGGTGAGCAGGTGCCCGTTCACTTCGACGCTGCCGTGGCTGGGCGTCTCCAGTCCGTTCATGCAGCGCAGCAGGGTGCTCTTGCCGGAGCCGGACGCCCCGATGATGCAGACGACCTCGCCTTCGGCGACGTCGCACGTGATCCCGTGCAGCACCTCCGTGGCGCCGAAGCTGAGCCGCAGGTCGGTGACAGTGATCATTTCGAGTCTCCTCGGGAGGGGGTGAGCGCGTCCTCCACCCGGGGCGGGCGCGCGTGGATGGTGAGTCGGCGTTCATAGCGGCGGCCGGCGACGGAGAGGGCGAAGCAGATGACGAAGTAGACCGCCCCCACCACGAGGTAGGCGAGGATGGGCTGGCCGGTCTGCGAGGCGACGATGTTGCCCGCGCGGGTGAGCTCGATCAGGCCGATGACGGCCACCAGCGAGCTGTCCTTGATGAGCACGACGAGGAAGCCGATGCCCGGCGGAACCATGATGCGCGCTGCCTGCGGCATCACCACGAACCGGAGCTGCTGCGGCCAGGAGAGGCCCAGCGCCTGCGCCGCTTCGAACTGACCGCGCGGGAGGGCCTGGATGCTGCCGCGGACGATCTCGCTGATGTACGCCGAGGCGAAGATCGTGAGGGCGATCACGGCCGCCCAGTAGTCCGGCACGTTGCTGCCGGGCGACATCAGGGGCAGGGCGAAGTAGACGAAGAAGATGATGAGCAGCACGGGGACCCCGCGGATCGCCCCCACCCAGATCGCACTGATCCAGCGCAGCGGGGCGAACGGACTCGCCGCGAGGATGCCGGAGACGATGCCGACCACCCCGCCGAGAACCACCGCCAGAAGGCAGATCTGCAGCGTCACGAACGCGCCCTGGAGGATGAGGAGGAGATCGGGCAGATCGAACGACGTGAACATCAGGCCACCTTCCAGCGGATGCCGCGCGTCTCCAGGAGACGCGACGCCCCCGCGATGAGGAACGCGACGAGGAAATAGAGCAGCCCGCCGACGACGAACGTCTCGATCGTGCGGAAGGTGCTCGTCGTGATGCCCATCATCACGTGCATGAGCTCGGGCACCGCGACGATGGAGGCGATGGAGGACGCGAGGAACAGCAGGATCACCTGGTTCGTCAGCGACGGCAAGACGTTGCGCAGGGCCGGCACGAGACGCACATGGAGGAACGTCGTCCGTCGCGAGAGACCCAGGGCGTCCGCCGCCTCGATCTGCCCCTGCGGGATCGCCTCGAAACCGGCGCGGTAGATCTCCGCGAGGTACGCGGAGTTGTTGACGCTGAGGGCGAGGATGCCCGCGGTGATCGGATCGAAGTTGACGCCGACCGACGGCAGGGCGAAGTAGATCAGGTACAGCTGCAGCAGCAGCGGGGTGTTCCGGATCACCTCGACGTACGCGGCGCCGATCGCGCGGAGCACGGGGAGACGGGAGGCGCGCAGCAGGTACACGCCGACGCCCAGCGGCGACCCGATGAGCACGGCCGCGAGGGTGATGAGGATGCTGATGCCGAGGCCGGCGAGCAGCTCGGGCGCATGGGGGATGAGGTCCCCGAAGAAGAGTTGCATGAGTTGTCCGTTCCGGCTGCCCCGCCCGGGGCGGGGCAGCCGAGGAGGTCGCTACTTGATGAGCTCGGGGACGTCGGTGCCGAGCCACTCGTTGTACGAGTCGTTCGCCGCGTCGCTGATGTTGTAGTTCCGGATGAAGTTGTCGACGTAGTTCAGCCACAGCTGGTCGCCCTGCTTCAGCCCCATCGAGACCACGGACGGGCTCAGCTGCGGGGCGTCGACGACGACGAACTCGTCGCCGGAGTCGGCCAGGATGCCCTGGACGACGGAGTTGCTCTCCATCAGGGCGTCGACCTTGCCGCTGCGCAGGGCCTGGATGGAGTCGGCCACCGCCTCGAACAGGCTCGCGTCGGCCTCCGGGAAGCGCTTCTCGAGGATGGTGGCGGGTACGCTGCCGCGGGTGGCGGCCACGCTGCGGCCCGCGAGGTCGTCGTACGAGGTGATGTCGCTCCCCGCCGGGACCAGGACGACCTGGCCCTCCGCCGCGTAGGGACGGGACATGGCCACCTTCTGCGCACGCTCGTCGAGGTTGGTGAGGGCGGCGATGACGATGTCGACCTTGCCGGTCTCCAGCAGCGGGATGCGGTTCGCGTTCGTGGTGGACACGTACTCGATCTCCGCCCCCAGGGAGGCGGCGAGCGCCTGCGCGGCGTCGATGTCGAAGCCCTCGTACTCCCCCGAGCTCTTCATGACCCCGTAGGGCGGGGCGTCCGCGAACACACCGACGACGAGCGTCTTCTTCTCGAGGACTTTCGTGAGGGTGCTCTCCTGGCCGCCTGCTCCCGCGCCGCCGCTCGAGGTGCACGCGGTGAGGGCGAGGGCGGTCGTCGCGGCCACGGCGAGGCCGGTGAGGATACGCGTCAACTTCATTGTGATGCCTTTCGGGTTCGGGCCTTCGCGCTGCCGTCGTGCACAACGCTGTGGTCTCTCGTCGCACCGCTGACGGGTGCAGGAACAGACATTACCCACAGATTGCCCAGTTGTCGACAATCGACTATCTTCGGTTTCGGAAGGGGCTCCCTTTCCCTCATCACGGTTGGAAGGTCTTCATGCGCATCACCCGAATCGACACGTGCGGACTGCGAGGTGCGACACCCGAGGGCGGATGGTCGCACGAGCTGCAGCCCGACGACATCGTGCACACTCTCGTGGCGGTCCACACCGACGAGGGCATCGTCGGCGTCGGCAGCGCCTTCACCTCGGAGGCCCTGGTGCGCGGCGCCATCGACCTGCTCTCCCCGCACCTCATCGGCGAGAACCCCCAGGAAGTCGAGCGCCTGACCGAGACGCTGCACCAGACCGCCTTCTGGATGGGACGCGGCGGATCCCTCACCCACGCGACGAGCGCCATCGACATCGCCCTGTGGGACATCGCCGGCCAGGCGGCCTCCCAGCCCGTCGGACGACTCCTCGGCGGGCGCCACCGCGACCGCGTCCGCCCGTACGCGTCGGTCCTCATGGACGAGGCCGGCCCGATGACCGAGAATCTCGAGGCGCTCGTCGCGACCGGCTTCTCCGCCTTCAAGATCGGCTGGTGGAAGTTCGGCCGCGTGGACGCGGCGACCGACGAGGCCACCGTCGCCGCCGCACGGGCCGCGGTCGGCGATCGACTGCTGGCCGTCGACGCCGGCGGATCCGAGGCCTTCTTCCCGGGCGACAGGGCCTGGGCGAAGCGGACCGCCCGGATGCTCGCCGACTACGACGTCGCCTGGTTCGAAGAGGCGCTCGCCCCGGACGACATCGACGGCTTCGCGGAGCTCCGCGCGACGTCCCCCGTCCGCATCTCGGGCGGAGAGGTGCTCACCCGCCGCCAGAGCTTCCAGCCCTACCTCGACCGGCACGCGTTCGACATCGTGCAGCCTGACACGACGAAGGGCGGCGGACTGAGCGAGTCCCGCCGGATCGGGTGGGCGGCGCAGGACCGCGGCATCCGGCTCATCCCGCACGGCTGGAACACCGGCATCGGGCTCGCGGCCGACCTGCAGCTGGCCTCCGCCCTCTCCGCCACCGACCTCGTCGAGTACAAGACGGGCTCGGCCTACGTCGACGACCTCATCCACGGCGGCTGGACGCTGGACGCCGAGGGCCGCCTCGACATCCCCGCGACGCCCGGACTCGGGGTGACCCTCGACGAGGACACCCTCGGCCGCTACGGCACCCGCCCTGGATTCGCCACCGCGACCCCCTGACCGCCCCGCGCGACCGACCGCAGGAGACCATCATGCGCCCCACCCCGTCCGACACCCTCACCCGCACCGGCGTGCTGGCCGTGCTCCGCGCACCCGATGCGAGCCTGTACGAACCGGTGGTGCGGACCCTCGCCGAGAGCGGCGTCCGCTGCATCGAGCTGACCCTGACGACCCCGGGCACGATCGCCACCCTGCCCCGACTCATCGCAGCGGCGGGTGAGGCGGAGATCGGCGTGGGGACGGTCCGGGAGGAGCACGAGGCGCGTGCCGCGATCGACGCCGGCGCCCGTTTCCTCGTCTCGCCGGGGATCATGCCCGGCGTGGCGGAGGCGGCCGCCGCCGGGGAGGTGCCGGTCTACCCGGGCGCGATGACGCCGACCGAGGTGGACGCCGCGTGGCGACTCGGCGCGGCGGCGGTGAAGATCTTCCCGGCCGCGACCGTGGGCCCCGACTACATCGGGCAACTGCGCGGACCCTTCCCGGACGTGCGAACGCTGCCCTCGGGCGGCATCGCGCTGGACGAGATCCCCGCGTGGATCGCCGCCGGCTGCATCGCAGTGAGCCTGGGCGGCCCGCTCCTGGGCGATGCGTTCGCCGGCGGCAGTCTCGTCGCCCTTCGCGAGCGCGCCGAGCAGGCGCTCGCGGCCGTCGCCCGCGGACGCGCCGCGTGACCCTCCCACCGCTCCACGTCGTCACGGTCGGCGAGGCGATGGGTGTGGTCACGAACGACCGGCCCGGCCCCCTCGACTCCGCGCGGGCGCACACGTTGAGCTTCGGCGGCGCGGAGAGCAACGTCGCGATCGGGCTGGCGCGCCTGGGAGCACGCGCGAGCTGGGTCAGCCTCTTGGGCGACGATCCACTCGGCGATCTCATCGCGCGCGAGCTGCGGGCGGAGGGCGTGACGGTCCATGCTCCTCGCCGCAGCGACCGCCCGACGGGGATCATGCACAAGCACCGACGGACCACGGGGATGGCCACGGTGACCTTCTGGCGCGCGGGGAGCGCCGCCTCCGGGCTCGCACCGGCGGACGTCCCGGACGCGCTCCTGGCCACCGCGGACGTCGTCCACCTCACCGGGATCCTCGCCGGGCTCGGCCCCGACTCCTTCGCCTGCGCGAAGGACACCGCGCGGCGGGCCCGGGCGGCCGGCGCCCGCGTCTCGTTCGATGTCAACCATCGCGCCGCGCTCTGGCGCGGCCGGGACGCGCGCGCCGCCTACCGTGACCTCGCCGCGGCCGCCGATGTGCTTTTCGCGGGCGAGGAGGAAGCCGCCATCCTGGTCGGCGCGGCGACGCCGGGTGAGCTCGCGGAGCGTCTGCGCGCCCTCGGTCCGCGGGAGGTCGTCATCAAGCGCGGCGCGGCCGGGGCCTTCGCGGACGACGGCCGCGATCGCCTCGACCTCCCGGCCGTGACGGTCGACGCCGTGGACACGGTGGGCGCCGGGGACGCCTTCGTGGCGGGGTACCTGAGCCTGCGGCCGGAGGAGGCGAGTCTCGCGGAGCGGGTGCAGCGGGCGGTGGCGGCGGGGGCCTTCGCGTGCCTGTCGTCCGGCGACTGGGAGGGGGCGCCGACGGCGGCCGAGCTCGCGCGGCTCGGCGAGGCGGAGGGTGTGCGGCGCTGAGCGGCGGCCGTCGCCTCTTTTCACTTTAGGTCTGATAAAGTGCTTTCATGATCGACAAGCAGTACACCGTGGAAGAGGCGGCCCAGCAGCTCGCCGACACCGAGCGGATCGGCCGAGAGGCCCGGCGCGCGACGCGCTGGTTCCGGATCTTCGTCATCGCGCAGGCGACCTACGCCCTGGCGTTCACCCTCTCGATCGACGTCGCCGACGTGCCGTACTGGAAGGCGTTCGCGCCCTTCGCCCTCGTGACGATCTCGATCTGGATGATCGCGGTCCGCTACCGCCGCTCCGTCCCCCGGAACGGGTTCCGCAACATGGGGATCGCCCTGTGCACGTGGTTCGCGCTGTATACCCTCATGTTCGATCCGGCGCTCCAGCTGGTCGGGGCATCCTCTCCCTGGTGGTGGGTGCTCGCCGGCGTGGTGGCGGTCGCCCCGATCCTCGCCTGCGTGTTCGCGAGCTCCCGTCGATGAGTCACCCCCGCCGGGAGATCGACGCCCTCATCCACTCCCCGGTGAGGTTCTCCCTGCTGGCCGCCCTGCGCAACCTGGAGGACGTCGACTTCCGGTTCCTCGCCGACCTCCTCGAGGTCAGCGACTCCACGCTGTCGCAGGCGCTCACCGCGCTCGCCGACGCCGGCCTCGTCACCGTACGGAAAGAGGCCTCCGGTCGCCGCACACGCACCTGGGTCGGCATCACGGACGCCGGCCGCGCCGCCTTCGCCCGGCACCTCGCCACGCTTCAGGCGATCATCGACGCGGGGGCCACCACCGAGAGGACACCGGAATGAACGACGACACGGAGGTCGATGTGCGCCTCGCCCGTGGCGAGGATCTAGCGACCTGTGCGGAGACGCTCGCCGCCGCTTTCCGCGACTACCCCTGGACCCGGCACGTGATCCCCGAGGACGACTACGACGCGCGGCTCGCGGCCCTGCAGCGCCTGTACCTCGGGTACGCGCACGACCAGGGGATCGTCGCGGTCGCCGGTGAGGGCGCGGGCACCATCGCGCTTCTCCGCCCGGACGCCGCGGAACCGGAGGCCGCCTTCATCGCGCAGGTGGTCGCGCTGCACGGCGACCGCCTCGACCGCGTCGACCAGACCCCCTCCCCCGCAGGCGCGTGGCGGCTCGAGACCCTGGGCGTGCACCCTGGCCGACAGGGACGCGGGATCGCCTCGCACCTCCTCCGCTTCGCACTCGACGAGGTCGCTCGCCGTGGCGGCGGACCCGTGGTGCTGGACACCTCGGATGCGCGCAACGTGCGCCTCTACGAGCGTCACGGATTCCGGACGACTGCCCTCACCGATACCGACGGTGCGCCGCCGGTCTGGCGCATGGCGGCGGTCGTCCCCACGGACGATGCGCGGGGAGAGTAGATGACCAGCGCGAGCCCGTCCGTCCCGTTCAGGTGGAGTTGCTCGCGCGTGAAGATCTGCTCGCCCCGTTCCGCGTGGGTGAGGCGCACGACGGCGCCGCGCTGCGCACGGACGTCGTGTCGCGCCCAGATCCGTCGGAACGTCGCGCTGGCCCCGGAGAGCTCCGCGGCCAGCGCGTGGAGCCGCGCGTCGTCCCCTGCGCCCATCGCGTACCGGAGGCCGGCAGTCATGCACGCGGCGACTCCCTCCCAAGCCGGGTGCATGGCGCGCTCCTGAGGATCGAGGTACAGGTCGCGGAGCTGATTGCGGCCCGGCCGCAGGCGCGGGTTGAGGTCGCGGGCCGCGGCATTCGCGGCGAGGACGGTGAGACCGGCGTCTTCGAGGAAGGCGGGCTGGTCCAGAGCCTCGATGAGGTCGAGCGCCGTCTGCGGCAGCACGTCGTCCGACGACGAGGCCCCCACGGCGGGCGGCTCTGCGGCGAGCGCTCTCAGGTGAGCGACGTGGTCGGCGTCCAGGCGCAGCGCCCGCGCCAGGGCGTGCTCCCGCGGGGTCGGGTGTGCCCCGAGCCCGGGAGTTCAGCCACATCCAGTTCCACGGCCATGTTCCCGCGCGGACGCCGGAGGACTCCGTGCCGGCCCTGGTGAGGCTCGCGCGGCCGAGGGGAGCCGCTGATCGGACGGCTCTGGTCGTCTCGAGCGATCACGCCGACGCCGTCGCATTCGTCACGAAGCTCTACGACGAGCTCGGCTTCGACACCGTCGACGACAGCCCGCTCGCCGCGTCCTGGCGCAGCGCCCCCGGAACCCCGATGTGGGCGATGTCCGTCGACGGACAGAGCCGCGACCGGCTTCGGAGGAACCTGGAGCAGGCCCACCGCCCGCGATCCCGTCCGACGGCGTGACTCTCCCACCGGTTCCTCTCTCTACGATGGAGTCGTGCAGCTCGTGGACACCCTCTCCGTCGTCGGTGAGGTGCTGTCCTGGATCGGCCTCGGCGTCGGAATCCCGTTGCTCATCGTGGCCCTGCTGATCCGGCTCGTCGAGGGGCAGTGGGTCCCCGTCGAGATCGCCGTGATCGATCGGGACGGCCGCCCCACCGCTCGCTGGTTCGCCGGCGGCGACTTCCACGAGAGACCGCTGCGCCGCGGCGAGCCCGCGGCCACCACCGATGGATGGGTCGACGGGTTCCACAGCTCGAACGACCCGGCCCGCATCCGGATCGGTGAGCCGCCGCATCTGCGCCGGGTCCTGCGGACTGTCGGGGTCGTCTTCGCCGCGGTCGGTGCCGTCGGCCTGATCGTGTCGTTCCTCCCGCTCGTCCTCTGACTCGGCCCGCGGGACGTCACGCCCTCGACGGGCGCTCCGGGAGACCTCGGCCGAACGAGTCCAGCGCCGCGCGGTACGCGGCGGAGTCGCTCCGCACCTCATCGGTGACCAGGAGCGCTTGCGGTCCGATCTGCCGGACGTACGTCCCCCGGCAGGGCAGCGTCACCACCCTTCCGAGGCCGCGCCGCCAGGCATCGGCCAGGGTGGCGACGTCACGGCGTTCGGGGCTGTCCGCGATCGTCGTGAGGTGCGTCGCGAGATGTGCCTCGGAACCGCGCCGCTCCCACGCGCGGTACGCCGCATCATCGGACACCTCCACCCCGAACTCGTCCCGCGCTGTGGGCCCGACGAGCCGAGTGAGCACCGCCTCCCGCTCATCCGGACTCAGCGTCGTGGCGACGGCGCGGTCGAGCAGCGCCTGGTCTGGTTCGGTCGCGGCGTGCGCGACCGCGTCGCCCCAGATGCGGGGCCAGACCTCCGTCCAGCGCGCCCGGGTCTCCTCGTCCACGCGCCGCGCGGCCGCCGCCGGTCGATCGACCAGCGGCGGCGGGAGCGCGTCATCGGCGGGATCCAGCCCGTGCGCCTCGCGGATCCAGAGGAGCTCCAGCAGCGTGTGCGGTCGGTCCTCGACGGTGAGGGTCATGTCGTGCGGCCACGGGTTCCCGGGCATCGGTCGCGTCGAACGCATGTGTCCTCCCCTCCCGCCGTCGGCCGACCGCCGCCGGCCGACAGTCTTATATACTGCCTTATACAAGATCGCGGGGAGGAAGGAACGACCATGACCGTCACATCCATCGACATCGACCCCGACGAGTTGAAGCAGGCCAAGAAGCTCGCCGGAACGACCTCCAACCGCGAGACCGTGGATCTCGCCCTGCGCACCCTCATCGCGGTACGTCGCCAGCCCGCCGCCGTCGAGCGCATCATCGGCCGCCGTTTCGAGGCCGAACAGATCGACGCACCGACGGTGGCTCCCGAGCCGATGCCGGAGCGGCGCGAGGGCGCTGGATGGAGCGCGAGCACTCCCCGGTGACCATCTACCTCGTCGACAACAGCATCTGGCAGAAGGCAGGGAGAAGCAGCGCGATCGCCGACCGCCTCCGTTCCCTCTCGCCGAACCACCTCCTCATCACCTGCCCGCCGCAGGTGCTCGAGTACTGCCACTCGGCCCGTGACGCGGAGGAGTACGCCGCTCTGCGGGAAGACATGGAGGAGCTGCTCCCCGCCTGGGAGCATCCCGACGAGCAGGTCGCCCTGGACATCCAGCAGGCGCTCTGGACCAACGGATTCCTGCGAGCCGCGGCCGCTTTCGACTGCCTGATCGCGGCGTACGCCGTCGCCAACGACGCCGTGATCCTCAACTCCGACCACGACTTCGGATACATCGAGCTGGCGACGGCGGGCCGAGTCCGCCAGGAGTACGTCGCCGCCTGAGCGCACGCTCACGCGATCGCGTCGTCGTCCCGCGGGCGCGGCACCGTCGCGCCGTGCGCGGGGATGAGCCCGAAATCCGTCAGCAGCTCTCCCATCTGCGTGTTGTCGAGCTTGTCGAGGAGACGCCCCTGGAGGAAGTTCGGGCCGGGGATGTGGACGGCCTCGCCGTCGCGCAGCCGCGCGGTGGCCTTGAGGAGGTAGCGGATGTCGTAGGTCGAGTTGAAGACCTCCGGCACGCCGCGTTCCACGTCGAGCAGCTGATACGTGGCCTCCATCGCGGTGCGCACGGAGTACTCGGTGGTGAAGATCGTGTCGCGCGTCGTCTCGGCGAACTGTCCGAGGAAGGCGAAGTTGACGCTTCCCTCCGGGACCACCTGCGGACGGTCGCCGGCCCGGCGCGGCATGAAGAAGGAGGTCACGTACGGCATCATCACCGGGACCGTCTTGGCCGCCGACGCGGCGAGCTCGGCGATGTCCTCCACCGGCACACCGAGGTGGTAGAGCCACTCCTGCGCGATCTCCTCGCCCGTGCACTCCTGCATCGGCTTCTTGACGTAATCGCCGGGCGTCTCGACGAACAGCCCGTACACCCAGACCACGATCTCGTTCGGCTTCTGCGCCTTAAAGTGCGGCTGCCGGTTCACCGTCCAGCTCATCAGCCAGGCCGAGTCCTTGGCGGTGACGATCCCGCCCGTGACGACCTTGCCGCTGAACGGGTCGCGCTTGCAGATCTTCTCGATGTACTTCGGGATGCGCTCGTCGACGGTGGTGACGGTGGCGGACTCCCACTTCGTCTTGTCGATGTCGCTGCAGAACACCTCCGGTCGCCCGAACACCGGCGACTTCGCGGCGATCCGCTTCCAGAGGTCCCAGGCCGGGGCCGGGCCGGTCTTCAGCTCCGGAGCGGTGTGCTGGTCGCCGTTGCCGGAGTTCTCCGTCAGCGAGCCGATCGTCGCCAGACACAGGTCGTCCGGACCGAGGTCGACGCCGCCGGGCTCGCCGTCGGCGATCCAGTCGATGCGCGTCGCCTGGATGCGACCGTCCTCGATGTCGAACTGGATGTCGGTCACGGTGTGATGGAACCGGAACTGCACGCCGTGGTCGTCGAGGAACTTCCGCATCGGCAGCACGAGCGACTCGTACTGGTTGTACTTCGTGAACTTCAACGCGGACAGGTCGGGCAACCCGCCGATGTGGTGCATGAAGCGGTGCAGATACAGCTTCATCTCCAGCGCCGAGTGCCACTCCTCGAACGCGAACATGGTCCGCCAGTACAGCCAGAAGTTGCTGCCGAGGAAGTCGTCGCCGAACACCTCGTCGATCCGCTTGCCCTCCATCTCCTCGCGGGTGGCGAGGATGACGGCGACGATCTCCTTCTGCGCCTTCTCCGAGAGGGTGAAGAGCTTGTCCGTATGCGCGTCCTGCCCCTGCTTCTCGGTCGCCCGGCACAGGGAGACGTTGGGGTCGTCCTTGTTGAGCCAGTAGAACTCGTCGAGCACGCTGGCACCCTCGATCTCCAACGACGGGATGGAGCGGAACATGTCCCACAGGCACTCCATGTGATCTTCCAGCTCCCGGCCGCCGCGGATGACGAATCCCTTCTCGGGGTACTTGATCCCGTCCAGCGCGCCGCCGGGCAGCCCCAGCTCCTCGAGGATCGTGATCCGCTCCCCCGCGACCTGCCCGTCGCGGATCATGAAGATCGCGGCCGCCATCGCGGCGAGACCGCCGCCGACCAGCCAGACCGTCTTGTCGTCGGCCCCCTCCGGCTTCCGGGGTCGTGCGAATGCTTCGTAGTTCCCATTGCTGCGGTACATCTGTCCCACCCTCCGATTGGTCGACACCGATGCGCACAGTCCAGCCGAAACCGATGCGGAAAGGAAGGGCTTCCTCCGCGAGCGGCCGGGGCTCGCCCTCGCCGAGTCGCGTGATCGCTAGGATCGCGGGGTGACTCAGATCCCTCCGTTGCCCCGTCGCCGAGCCTTCGGATGCGGAGTCGCCTCCGCCGCCGTGGCGGTCGTCGGGATCCTGCCGACCGCGATCGTCTTCGTCCTGGCGGGGACGGCGGACCCGAACTACGGATGGCTGGTGTTCCTCACGCTGCCGCTCGCGGTCCTCTTCGGTGGCATCGCCCTCGTCCTCGGCGTGATCGGGCTCGTCTTCGCCCGCGCCGACGGCGGAGGGTATGCGTGGCCGGTCGCCGGAGCCGTGCTCGGCGTCCTGGCGATCCTTCCCGCCGCCGCGTTCCTGTGGGGCGGCTGATCTCGTGCGCCAGAATCCGCCCGCCAACAGGCTGATGCTCGCGATAGCTGCCGCAGTGGCGGCATTCTTCGTCTGGGGCGCACTCGTGCGCCCCCTGTTGGACGGCGAACCGCCTGTCGCGACCTCGCTCGTGTTCGGCGCTGGCGTGGCACTCGCCGGCCTGATCATCTGGATCGTGCTCGGACGCATCCGACGACTGCAGCGCGCCCAGCGGCGAGCGCTGCGGGAGCGTGAGCCGCAGGCACGGATCTTCGGCTCCTACGCCCTCAACGGCGTGGCCGCGTACCTCTCGCGCACGATCCCCCTTCTCGGACTCGGCGCCGCACCGCGCGGCCTGCTCACGGCGAGCCCCACCGGGGTCATCGAGCCCTCGGGCTTTCGGCTGGTCCGCGGCGGAGCGCGTCTCCTCACGGCCTACAGCGTTCCTCGGGACCGGATCCAGGGCGTGACGAGGGGCGGCATCCAGGAGGGCGCCTTCCTCTATCCGACCCTGGTGATCGTGGTCTCGCAGGAAGCGGGACAGGTCGCGATCCCGGTGCCGGTGACCAGGGACGACGCGCCGCTTCGCCGGGAGTCGCCGGATGGCATGGATCGCCTCATCTCCGATGCGGCACGGATCTGGGGCGTCCCGGTACTCGGGGACGGCGACTGACGCGAGCGACTCCGCGACCGGAATCGACGCGCGAGCGCGGGTGACTGATGCGTAAATCGACAGCGTGGTGGTTGATTGCAGCGATGACCGCCGTCTCGCTCATCACTCTCGGCCTCGTCATGACCTACCGTTTTTCGACTCCGCTCGTCGATCCTGCTCCGCCGACGCCGGACTACGGGGTCCAGGCGCTCGTCGCCGGCGTGACGATGGCGGCAGCGACGGCGGGTGGCCTCGGCGCGGGCGTGTACGCGACGAAACGCGAGGTCGCCCGAGGCCGCATCGTCGGCTGGACCGCCGCCGCGATGCTCGCGGGCACCGTTTTGGGAGCGGTTCTGGCCTTCGTCCTGAGCGCACGCTGAGGTCTACCCGATAGCCGCCGGAAGGAAGAGACCCGCGACCCGGGTCATTGCGATGATCTTCGACCTTCCATGAAGGAGGGGAAGTCGGAAGCACCGAGGCCGTCCGGCGCAAAGAACGACTGAACAAAACTCCGGGCCGCTCGTTCCAGCTGCTCGGCTGTGAGATTGCTACCTCCGAGCGAGAAACCGTACGTACCGTCTTCGGGCCCGTTGGTCCACGTGAAATGGTAGGCGTGCACCCCATCTGAAGGTCCTGATTCGCGTACGTCGAACATCTCCCCGCTGACATCCAGAACCGTGTTCACATCCGCCACGCTACTGCGCAGCACAGCGCCACAGAATAGTCTTGCGAATCGCGGCGAGCGCGACCGCGATGACGGTCGTCATCTCTCTCCTGCGAAGGAGGCCGGCCTATGTCATGCTCGGTCTGCGGCGGATGGATCTTCAAGGGGCGATGGGTATGCTCACGCCATGGAACCCGCTGCGATAGCCGACCACACTCCGGAGAAGGGTTCGACGCGGCGCCGCAGGATCCGGGTCGGCCTGACCGTCGCCGCAGCTCTCCTCATCGTGTTCTACCTCGCACGGCTGGGCTGGCTGTTCATGATGGCGGACGAGGGCGACACTCCTCCCCTGTCAGCCGTGACCCTCCCTGCCGGCGCGCAGGTGGTCGGCCAGAGCGAAGGCTGCGGAAGCGGCGGCTGCTCGGTGACGTTCACCGTTCGCCCACCCGACGGCATGACCCCGGAACAACTCGCCGCGGAGATGGGGGCGACGCCGCAACTGTCGGTGCCTGGGAACCTGTGGGATCCGCGCACTGTGTGGGTGTCCGCGCAGCCGTCAGCGGGCACCTTGAAGCTCGTCGCCGACTACACATCGGGCGAGTACGTGCCGTAGCCCGACCGTTCCGTCTGAGCGCTGACAGCGGACGACCGGACCGCGATCGTCAGGCTCACGGTGGGTTACCCGACGGCGCCTCCGGCCAGCCCGAGGGTCGGGTCGGCCGGAGTCGGACGCATTACTCTGCTTGCGTCCCGCCGCGCAGGGCTCAGAAGTCCCAGTCGTCGTCTTCCGTGGCCTCGGCCTTGCCGATGACGTAGGAGGAGCCCGAGCCGGAGAAGAAGTCGTGGTTCTCGTCCGCGTTCGGGGAGAGCGCCGACAGGATCGCCGGGTTCACGTTCGTGACGCTGGAGGGGAACATCGCCTCGTAGCCCAGGTTCATCAGGGCCTTGTTGGCGTTGTAGTGCAGGAACTTCTTGACGTCCTCGGTCAGCCCGACGCCGTCGTAGAGGTCCTGCGTGTACTGCACCTCGTTGTCGTAGAGCTCGTAGAGCAGCGAGAACGTGTAGTCCTTGAGCTCGTCCTTGCGCGCCTGGTCGGCCGTCTCGAGTCCGCGCTGGAACTTGTAGCCGATGTAGTACCCGTGCACGGCCTCGTCGCGGATGATGAGGCGGATGAGGTCGGCCGTGTTCGTCAGCTTCGCCTTCGACGACCAGTAGATCGGCAGGTAGAAGCCCGAGTAGAACAGGAACGACTCCAGCAGCGTGGAGGCGACCTTGCGCTTGAGCGGGTCGTCTCCCTGGTAGTAGTCCATGATGATCTGCGCCTTCTTCTGAAGGTTCACATTCTCCGTGGACCAGCGGAACGCCTCGTCGATCTCCTTCGTCGACGCGAGCGTCGAGAAGATCGAGGAGTAGCTCTTCGCGTGCACCGACTCCATGAACGCGATGTTCGTGTAGACGGCCTCCTCGTGCGGCGTGATCGCGTCGGGGATCAGCGACACCGCGCCGACGGTGCCCTGGATCGTGTCGAGGAGCGTGAGCCCGGTGAACACCCGCATGGTGAGCAGCTGCTCGTCGGGGGTGAGCGTGTTCCACGACTGCACGTCGTTCGACAGCGGCACCTTCTCCGGCAGCCAGAAGTTGTTCACCAGACGGTTCCAGACCTCGAGGTCCTTGTCGTCCTGGATGCGGTTCCAGTTGATCGCCTGCACGCTGGAGACCAGCTTGAGCGGGGAGTGAGGAGTCATTCTTGTCCTAGTTCCTGGGTCACTGAGCCTGTCGAAGTGTCAGAGCATGCACGAGACGCACTCGGTCATGTCGGTGCCCTCGAGCGCCAGCTGACGCAGACGGATGTAGTAGATCGTCTTGATGCCCTTGCGCCATGCGTAGATCTGGGCCTTGTTGATGTCACGCGTGGTGGCGGTGTCCTTGAAGAACAGCGTCAGCGACAGGCCCTGGTCGACGTGCTGCGTGGCCGCGGCGTAGGTGTCGATGACCTTCTCGTAGCCGATCTCGTACGCGTCCTGGTAGTACTCCAGGTTGTCGTTCGTCATGAACGCCGCCGGGTAGTAGACGCGACCGAGCTTGCCTTCCTTGCGGATCTCGATCTTCGAGGCGATCGGGTGGATCGAGGAGGTCGAGTTGTTGATGTAGGAGATCGAGCCCGTCGGCGGCACGGCCTGCAGGTTCTGGTTGTAGATGCCGTGCTCCTGGATCGACGCCTTGAGCTGGACCCAGTCCTCCTGCGTCGGGATGTGCTTGCCCGCGAAGAGCTCCTTGACCTTCTCGGTCTCCGGGACCCAGGCGCGGTCGATGTACTTGTCGAAGAACTCGCCGGACGCGTAGGTCGAGTCGGCGAATCCGTCGAACGCCGTGCCGCGCTCGATCGCGAGCTGGTTCGAGGCGCGCAGCGCGTGGAACAGCACGGTGTAGAAGTAGATGTTCGTGAAGTCGACACCCTCCTCCGAGCCGTAGAAGACGTGCTCGCGGGCGAGGTAGCCGTGCAGGTTCATCTGACCCAGGCCGATCGCGTGCGACCGGTCGTTGCCGTCCTCGATCGAGCGGACCGAGCGGATGTGGCTCTGGTCGCTGACCGCGGTGAGCGCGCGGATCGCGGTCTCGACCGTCTGGCCGAGGTCGTCGGCGTCCATCGACAGCGCGATGTTCATCGAGCCGAGGTTGCAGGAGATGTCCTTGCCGATCTCCTTGTACGACAGGTCGTCGTTGTAGGTGGTCGGCGTGTTCACCTGCAGGATCTCGCTGCAGAGGTTCGACATGTTGATGCGCCCCTTGATGGGGTTGGCCTTGTTGACCGTGTCCTCGAACATGACGTACGGGTAGCCGGACTCGAACTGGATCTCGGCGACGGTCTGGAAGAACTCGCGGGCGTTGATCTTCGTCTTCTTGATGCGCGGGTCGTCGACCATCTCGCGGTACTTCTCGGTGACCGAGATGTCGCCGAACGGGACGCCGTAGACCTTCTCCACGTCGTACGGCGAGAACAGGTACATGTCCTCGTCGTTCTTGGCGAGCTCGAACGTGATGTCCGGCACCACGACACCGAGCGACAGCGTCTTGATGCGGATCTTCTCGTCCGCGTTCTCGCGCTTCGTGTCGAGGAAGCGCATGATGTCGGGGTGGTGGGCGTTGAGGTACACCGCACCCGCACCCTGACGCGCGCCGAGCTGGTTGGCGTAGCTGAAGCTGTCTTCGAGGAGCTTCATGACCGGGATGATGCCCGAGGACTGGTTCTCGATCTGCTTGATCGGGGCGCCCGCCTCGCGGATGTTCGACAGCAGCAGGGCCACGCCGCCGCCGCGCTTCGAGAGCTGCAGGGCGGAGTTGATGCCGCGGGCGATCGACTCCATGTTGTCCTCGATGCGCAGCAGGAAGCAGCTGACGAGTTCGCCGCGCTGGGCCTTGCCCGCGTTGAGGAAGGTCGGGGTGGCCGGCTGGAAGCGACCGGAGATGATCTCCTCGACGAGGTTCACGGCGAGCTTCTCGTCGCCGTCGGCCAGGGCGAGCGCGGTCATCACGACGCGGTCCTCGAAGCGCTCGAGGTAGCGCTTGCCGTCGAACGTCTTCAGCGTGTAGCTCGTGTAGTACTTGAAGGCACCCAGGAACGTCTCGAAGCGGAACTTCTTCGAGTAGGCGAGGTCGTTGAGCTTCTGCACGAAGTCGAACGAGTACTTCTCGATGACAGCGCCCTCGTAGTACTCCTTCTCCACGAGGTAGTCCAGGCGCTCCTTGAGCGAGTGGAAGAACACCGTGTTCTGGTTCACGTGCTGCAGGAAGTACTCCCGCGCGGCGCGCTTGTCGGCGTCGAACTGGATCTTCCCGTTCGCGTCGTACAGGTTCAGCATCGCGTTGAGCGCGTGGTAGTCCAGGCCCTCGTACGCGGGGTTCACCTTGAATGCCACTGTCTCGGTCACTGAAGATTCCACCGTCGTTCCAATCCGTCGCTCACGCGATCCACGTCGTCCTGTGTGCCGAAGATCTCGAGCCGATACAAGTGAGGCACGTGGCACTTGCGGCTGATGATGTCGCCGGCGAGGCAGAAGGCGTCGCCGAAGTTGGTGTTGCCCGCGGAGATGACCCCGCGGATGTGGCGCCGGTTGCGCTCGTCGTTGAGGAACCGGATCACCTGCTTGGGCACGGCCCCCTTCTCGACCCCGCGCCCAGCACCCCCGCCGTAGGTGGGGGTGACCAGCACGAAGGGCTCGTCGACGACGAGGTCCTCTTCGTTCCGGTGGAGGGGGATGCGTCGGGCGGGAAGCCCGAGCTTCTCGATGAAGCGCGCGGTGTTACCCGACACGCTCGAGAAGTAGACCAGGAGCGGCGCTGCGGTCGCGACTAGGTGCATGATTCACCCCGGTCCCTGAGCGACGCCGAAGGCTCACGCCAGGCGGGACGCGAGCTCGTCGATCTTGTCGGGACGGAAGCCCGACCAGTGGTCCTCGTCCGTGACGACGACCGGCGCCTGCATGTAGCCGAGCGCCTTGACCTGCTCCAGGGCCGTCGGGTCCTCCGACAGGTCGTGGATCTCGTACTCGATGCCCTTGGCATCCAGGGCACGGTAGGTCGCGTTGCACTGGACGCAGGAAGGCTTGGTGTACACCGTGATCGACATCTGAACCCCTCAAATCTCTGGTTTCTCCGGCAGACCTCCGCCGGGATCTCAATACTACATATAGGGACGGACATTCGGTGCGACCACAAGGGGTAGTAGTTACATCCGTGTAGTTTTTCCACCGCTCTCTACAGATACAACACAGGTTGTCCACCGTTTCTTCCACAGGCGGACCCCCTCTCCCGGGGTCGTCGACCCGCGGGAAATCGCGGCTGGGAGGAGCCTGTGAGAGATCCATCCACAGGGGGCACCCTACGAGGGGCTTCCGACATCCCCAGGCCTGTGGAATTCGCCCGTCGGCGTGTCCACGGCGTGTCGCGGCGTGTCGGTCACCGGCCCGTCCCTCCGACGTCGCCGCCGCCCGGTACCGTGGTCGAGTGGCGGGCTATCGGGATCTTCTTCGCACGCCGGGAGTGGGCCGCATGATCGCCGCCCAGCTCACCGCGCGCTTCCCCAACGGGATGATGTCCTTGGCGATCCTGCTGCATGTCGAGCAGCAGACCGGATCGTACGGATCAGCGGGCCTCGTGCTCGCCGCGACCAGCGTCGGCCAGGCGGTCGCCGGCCCCATCACCAGCCGGTGGATGGGCGCCTGGGGCATGCGGCGGGTGCTGACCCTCACCCTGTCCGTCTGCGTGATCGCCGTGCTCGGTCTCGGGCTGCTGCCGCTCTCCGTCCCCGGCTACATGGCTCTCGGCATGATCGCCGGCCTGTCGACCCCGCCCGTGCAGGCGGCCGTCCGCACGATCTACCCCAAGCTCGTGAACGCCGGCCAGCTCACGCCGCTGTTCTCCCTCGACGCGTCCCTGCAGGAGATCATCTGGGTGCTGGCCCCGGTGGTCATCACCCTCGTCTCCACCCAGGTCGGCACCATGGAGGGTCTGCTCCTGGTGGCGATCGTCCTCGTCGCCGGCGGCGCGTGGTTCATCCTCTCCCCCGAGGTCGGCCGCGTGCGCATCCCCCGCAGCCGCAATGCGCTGGGCAAGGTCGTCCTCAAGCCGCCCGTGCTCCTCGCCACGGTCATCGGCTTCCTCCTCATCGGCGCCTGCTCGGCGGTCGAGGTCGGCGTGGTCGCGACGTTCGAGCACGGCAGCCTCGCGGCGGGCCTCATCCTCGCCGTCTTCTCCGCCGGCAGCCTGGCCGGCGGCCTCGCCTTCGGCCACATCCCGATCGGCCCGTGGGCCATGGCGCGCCGCCTGCTCATCGTCACCGTGGGCCTGGCCCTCACGATGGTGATGCTCAACGTCTTCTGGCTGGGCGGCACGCTCATCCTCGCCGGCATCGGCATCGCTCCCGCCCTCGCGGTGCTGTTCGCCATCACCACGGCCAGCGTGAAGTTCAGCGAGACCGCCGAGGCCTTCGGCTGGGCGGGCACCGGACAGCTCATCGGCGCCGCAGCCGGATCGGCGGTCGCCGGCTTCCTCGTCGACGTCGGCGACTGGCGCGGCGCCTACCTGGCCGCCACCATCTTCGCGGGCGTCGGACTGCTCGTCTCGATCGTGTTCGTGCGCTCCTTCCCCGATCTGCGTCACCGCGACGCGAGCCCCCATCCCGACACCGAGCCCCTGGCGGTCACCCCCTCATGAGCCCCTCCGTCCCGTCCTCCTCCCCCGCGATCGTGTGCGTCGGCGAGTCGATGGCGCTGATCACGCCCACCGGCGCCGACCTCGCGTCCGCCGACACGGCGTCGATCACGCACGCGGGCGCGGAGGCGAACGTCGCGGTCGGCGTGGCGGCCGCGGGCCACCGCGCCGTCTGGGCCTCCCGCCTCGGCGACGATCCCCTCGGCCGACGTCTCACCGCCGAGCTGGAACGGCGTCGCGTCGAGTTGTGGACCGAGCTCGACGCCGAGGCACCGACCGGTGTGATGTTCAAGGATCCCGGCGTGGAGTCGTCGGCCGTCTACTACTACCGCCGCGGCTCGGCCGCCTCGCGCATGGCACCGGGGTTCCTGTCCCCCGCGCAGCTCGCCGGCGTGCGCATCGTGCACACCACGGGCATCACCCCGGCGCTGTCCGCGACGTGCCTGGCGATGGTCGACCAGCTCTTCGCCGACGCGCGCACCGCCGGAGCCGTCGTCTCGTTCGACGTCAACGACCGCCGGGCGCTGTGGAGTCCGGAGGAGGCGGCCGCCACGCTGGCTCGTCTGGCCGACGCCGCCGACATCGCCTTCGTCGGCCGCGACGAGGCCGAGCGCATCTGGGGCACCGCCACAGCAGCGGAGATCCGCGCCCACCTCCCGCACTGCGGTCTCCTCGTCGTCAAGGACGGCGACGTCGGCGCGACGGCGTTCGCGGGCGACGCGGATCCGGTGTTCGTTCCCGCGCCGGTGGTCGACTTCGTCGAGCCCGTCGGTGCCGGCGAGGAGGACGAGCCGTCCCCGGTGCTGAGGCTCAGGGTGGCGTGCGGCGCGGCGACCGCGAGGTCCCGGCGGAGATCGACGAGGAGGGCGCGCAGGGCGTCCCTGCCCATCTCGCTCGGGGCCT
>NZ_RBLT01000129.1:0-967 GCF_003989315.1 Microbacterium sp. HSID17254 | reverse complement strand
CCCCTGGGAGTGCGCCCTCTGTGAGTTGATCGTCGCCATTCCCCCGGTGCATCGGCCGATGCTGGCCAGGGCCTTCCCAGATTGGGTCGCCTGGGCCGAGGTCATCGACGCACCCGACCTGCGGGCCCTAGTGCTCAGCGCCGCCGATCGCGCCTGACTGCCCACCTCTGGCTAGATACTCGCAGGTCAGAGCGCATTACCGAGCCAAATAGTGGCATAGTGAACAGCAATGGGAGCGATGACAGCGCTCCCGCACCACCAGAACCGGAGAGCGTCATGAGTGATCAGCACGCCACTGGCGATCCCATGGAACGGCGAACCTCACCAGCCACTCGCCACCAGATGCTGGAGGTCGCTCTGGGGGCCGCGCGGGCCGGATACCACGTCTTCCCGCTGCAGGTCGACGGCAAGAAGCCGATCTTCCACGCCAAACGCACCTGCAAGCGCAGCGGTCCCTGCAGCGGCCCGGAGGGGCACCTGGGCTGGGAACAGCGCGCCACCATCGACCCCGAACAGATCCGCCGCTGGTGTAGCGCGAAGCCCTACAACGTCGGTATGGCCTGCGGACCGTCGAATCTCCTGGTGATCGACCTCGACGAGGGCCGCGGGGCGACCGCACCCGAGGAGGTCGAGGGGGCCCGCAACGGCCGCGACGTCCTGCGGATGCTCGAGCGTCGCGCCGGTGAACCCGTGCCCGACCAGACCCTGACGGTGTCCACCCCCAGCGGAGGTGGGCATCTGTACTTCCGCAACGACATCGCGCTGCGCAACAGCTCTCAGACCGGACTCGGCTGGAAGATCGCCACGCGAGGTGAGGGCGGGCACATCCTCGCTCCCGGCTCGGTCCGCCCCGAGGGGCGCTACCAGTTCCAGCGTTTCGGACCGCCTGCCGACCTGCCCCCGTGGACACGCGCCATCCTCGCCCCGCCGCCCCAGCCGGCGACCGCCCACGTTCCGCGCCGCTCGC
>NZ_RBLT01000128.1:0-979 GCF_003989315.1 Microbacterium sp. HSID17254 | reverse complement strand
ACCGTCCTGCGCTCAGCGCTGAACACCCGCGACGAGGTCTACCTCGCCAACCGCACGCACTCCGAGCAGGTGCTGACCGAGCTCGACGAGCAGATCCGGGCCGCCATCGCCGGAGGCGGCGAGCGTTACCAGCAGCGTCACCGCGACCGCGGCCGGCTCCTCGTGCGCGAGCGCATCGAGCTGCTCCTCGACCGGGACGCCTCGTTCCTCGAGCTGTCCTCGCTCGCCGCCTGGGGCACCCAGTTCTCCGTGGGCGCCTCCATCGTGACCGGGATCGGCGTCGTCTCCGGCGTCGAGTGCATGATCATCGCCCACGACCCCACGGTCCGCGGCGGGGCGATGAACCCGTACTCGCTCAGGAAGACGCTGCGCGCCCTCGAGATCGCCCGGACCAACCGGCTGCCCACGATCAACCTCGTGGAGTCCGGCGGGGCCGACCTGCCGACCCAGTCCGAGCTGTTCGTGCACGCGGGCAAGATCTTCCACGACCTGACCGAGCTGTCCTCGATGGCGATCCCGACGATCGCGCTGGTCTTCGGCAACTCCACCGCGGGCGGCGCCTCCGTGCCCGGCATGTGCGACTCCGCGGTCATGGTCGACCAGCAGGCGAAGGTGTTCCTCGGTGGCCCGCCGCTGGTCAAGATGGCCACCGGCGCGGACGCCGACGACGAGGACCTCGGCGGCGCGGCCATGCACGCCAGGGTCTCCGGCCTCTGCGACCACTTCGCCGTCGACGAGCGGGACGCCGTCCGGATCGGGCGGCAGATCGTCTCCGAGCTCAACTGGCACAAGCTCGGCCCCGGCCCCACCCTCCCGGCCGACGAGCCGCTCTACGACCCCGACGGGCTGCTGGGCATCGCGCCGTCGGACATCAAGGTGCCGTTCGACCCCCGCGAGGTCATCGCCAGGGTCGTCGACGGATCCCGGTTCGGCGAGTACAAGGCGTTGTGGGGCACCAGCCTCGTCACCGGCTGGGCGT
>NZ_RBLT01000127.1:0-979 GCF_003989315.1 Microbacterium sp. HSID17254 | reverse complement strand
AGGTGCAGCGCGGCCTCCCGCCCCTCCAGGACCCGGACCACGCCGGGCACGGCCTCCGCCGGGGCGGTGTCGACCCGCAGGAGCCGCGCGTGCGCCCGGCTGCTGCGCACGACACCCATGTGCAGCAGGCCGTCCGGCCGGATGTCGTCGACGAACAAGGCCGTGCCACCCGCGCAATCGAAGGCGTCGCGCTTCGGCCACCGCGCCGAACCGATCACGGACCCGTCCACCGCCGGCATGTCCGCTGCTCTTCATCCGGGCCATGCCCTCCAGCGCGAGGCCGTATCCGAGCAGGCCGTGCAGGCGTTGACGGAGGTCCTCGGTGAGGACGGTCCGGGTGTAGCGGCGGACCAGCCGGGGCTGCTGCAGCAGGAGCCGGGCGAGCTCGCGGGCCCGCGGGAGGAGATCCGCGCGCGGCAGCACCTCGTTGACCAGGCCGGTGTCCTTGGCCTCCGCCGCACCGATCTGCTGTCCGGTGTAGAGGAAGTACCTGCCCCGCGTCGGCCCCATCAGCAGCGGCATCACGACGTGCATGCCGTCGCCGGGGACCATCCCGCCGGGAAAGTGCGCGGTGTCCTGGAAGTAGGTGTCGTCGGTGGCCAGCACGATGTCGCTGACCAGCGGGATCTCGGCGTGCCGCACCGCCGGCCCGTTGATGGCCGCGATCACCGGGGCTTCGATGGCCAGCAGGTGCGGCAGCATCTGCTTGCCCTCCCACTGGATCGGGTCGTAGGTCTCGGGCGTCATGGTGCGGCGGTTGGGGTGCTTGCCGGGCTCGATGGCCGGGCCGCTGAAGGCATCCCCGGTGCCGGTCAGGATCACCACGTCGTTCTCACGGTCCCGGCCGATCTCGAGGAAGGCGTCCTCGAACTCGTGGTGCGCCAGCAGGCTCCACTGCAGCGGGCCGCCGTCGGTGTGGAAGGTGACCTCGAGGATCCCGCCGGTCCGCTCCAGTCGGAGCGTCTTGTAGCGGTCCTTG
>NZ_RBLT01000126.1:0-980 GCF_003989315.1 Microbacterium sp. HSID17254 | reverse complement strand
TTCACCCACACCACCGGTCAGGCCGTCGCCGAGGTCGGTGGCGCCGCCCGCGGCAAGGCGATCATCATCCTGAACCCCGTCGAGCCGCCGATGATCATGCGCGACACTGTGTTCTGCATGATCGGCGCCGACGCCGACCGGGCCGCGATCACCGCCTCGGTCCACGAGATGGTCGCCTCGGTGCAGGAGTACGTGCCCGGCTACACCCTGCGCGCCGAGCCGCAGTTCGACGAGCCCACCGAAGCCTGGGACGGGCACGCCCGCGTGGCCGTGTTCCTGGAGGTCAAGGGCAACGGCGACTACCTGCCGCCCTACGCAGGCAATCTCGACATCATGACCGCCGCGGCCGCCCGGATCGGCGAGCTGATGGCCCGAGCGAAGCTGGAGGCCCAGTCGTGACCCGCCCCGAACTGCGCAACGACGTCCGAGTCATCGACACCACCCTGCGCGACGGCAGCCACGCCATGGCGCACCGGTACACCGAGACCCAGGTCCGCGACACCGTCCGTGCGCTCGACGCCGCCGGGATCGAGTGGATCGAGGTCAGCCACGGCGACGGCGTCGGCGGCTCGTCGTTCAACTACGGCTTCTCCGGTGCCGACGAGATGAGCCTGATCGCCGCCGCCCGCGACGAGGCCCGCCAGGCCGGGATCGCCGTGCTGCTCGTCCCCGGGATCGGCACCGTCGACGACCTCAAACGCGCCCATGACGCCGGCGCGGAGATGGTCCGGGTTGCCACCCACGGCCCCGAGGCCGACGTCTCCCCGCGTCGCTTCGCCGCGGCCCGCGAACTGGGCATGCAGGCCTGCGGGTTCCTGATGATGGCCCACAAGACCAGTCCCGAGGACCTGGCACGCCAGGCCCGGATCATGGTCGACGCAGGCTGCCAGGCCCCCTACGTCACCGACTCGGCCGGCGCGCTGCTCATGCACGAGGCCCGCGCCCGGTTCGAGTCCCTGGTCGCCGAGGTCGGCGACGAC
>NZ_RBLT01000125.1:0-980 GCF_003989315.1 Microbacterium sp. HSID17254 | reverse complement strand
AGTACTTCGTGCGCTCCTCGGAGAAGCAGGCCGCCACCTGGGAGGACCTGCCCGAGGACATCAAGAACACCTACGACAAGCTGGGGATCCCGGAGGCCGAGAAGGCCCGCCTGGTCTCCGGTGTCGCCGCGCAGTACGAGTCCGAGGTCGTCTACCACTCGATCCGCGAGGACCTCGAGCAGCAGGGCGTCATCTTCCTGGACACCGACACCGCGCTGAAGGAGCACCCGGAGCTGTTCCGGGAGTACTTCGGCTCGGTCATCCCGTCCGGGGACAACAAGTTCTCCGCGTTGAACTCCGCGGTCTGGTCCGGTGGCTCGTTCATCTACGTCCCGCCGGGCGTGCACGTCGACATCCCGCTCCAGGCCTACTTCCGGATCAACACCGAGAACATGGGCCAGTTCGAGCGGACGCTGATCATCGTCGACGAGGGTGCCTACGTGCACTACGTCGAGGGCTGCACCGCGCCGATCTACAAGACCGACTCGCTGCACTCGGCCGTCGTCGAGATCGTGGTCAAGAAGGGCGGCCGCTGCCGCTACACCACGATCCAGAACTGGTCGAACAACGTCTACAACCTGGTCACCAAGCGCGCCAAGGCCGAGGAGGGCGCGACCATGGAGTGGGTCGACGGCAACCTCGGCTCCAAGGTGACCATGAAGTACCCGGCCGTGTGGCTGATGGGCGAGCACGCCAAGGGCGAGGTCCTCTCGATCGCGTTCGCGGGCGAGGGCCAGCACCAGGACGCCGGCGCCAAGATGGTCCACCTCGCGCCCAACACCTCCTCGACGATCGTGTCGAAGTCGGTGGCGCGCGGCGGCGGGCGCACGTCCTACCGCGGGCTGATCCAGGTCAACCCGCGGGCGCGCAACTCCCGTTCGACGGTGAAGTGCGACGCGCTGCTGGTCGACACGATCTCGCGCTCGGACACCTACCCCTACGTCGACATCCGCAACGACGACGTGTCGATGGGGCACGAG